>JAPLMQ010000047.1 GCA_026386955.1 Planctomycetota bacterium | reverse complement strand
TTGGCCATCATCTTCGGATCGCCCAGGTCGTGAATCACCGCGTCCATCAGCATCGGGGCTTGGGTCTTGCGTTCCATCGCAGTCTCCTTTGCCACTTCAGCGCGGGTCGGTGAGAATTCGTACGGGTTATTCAGAGGTCCCTATTAACTAACCGGAGGAACGCATTTCAAAGGTTGCACCCTGCGCTGGCCCCTTCTTGCAACTACAAATGCGTATGTTCGCTTTGCAGTTGTTAACTCTCCATTGGTACGCTGTAACCCTCTAATTTCTGTTGTTTGCTGAAATTCTGGAACGCTCCAATGGATCACGTCCGTCAACCAGCCCGCAGCCGCCGCGCCTATCTCGCGTTTTTTAGAGCCGCATTGAGCCGAATGAGCACCGCGAGGTCGCTCGATCGCCCGCCGATGTTTGAGCCGCTGGAGCCGCGGGCATTGCTCAGCGCCGCGTTCGATGTCGTTGGCCTGACCGCCTTGCGGGCCGACCCGGTCTACGCCGCCATCGACGGTCAGGTGGGCAGCCAGCGTATCGGCGTGGCGGTCATCGACACCGGCGTCTACGGCAGCCATCCGGCCCTCCAGGGCAACTTCGTGGCGTGGTTCGACGCGGTGAAGGACGGGAGCAATCCCTACCAGCCGGGCAGCACTATCGCCTCGGCATCCAAAGACCCCGTCGGCCACGGCACGCATGTCTCCGGCACCGTCGCCTCGACCGACCCTGCCTACGGGGTGGCGACGAAGGCGGGGCTGATCGGCGTGCGCGGGCTTGCGGATAAGGGCGAGTCCAATCCCGGCTGGAACCCGGTGCTTGCCGGCCTGAAATGGGTGTTGTTCAACCGCGAACGGTACAACATCCGCGTGGTGAACATGTCGCTTGGCGACGGGCAGAACCTGAACGTTCGGCCGCCCGAGAAGGACTGGTCCGTGGCCATCGGCGCGCTCGAAGCCGCAGGCGTAACGGTGGTCTCCGCGTCGGGCAACAGCTTCGCCGAGACCATGACCTTGGGCGCATCCGTTCCCGCGGTGTTCTCCACGCTTTCCGTCGCCAATACGTGGGAGGACAACGGGGCTGGAGACAGCCTGCCCTTGCAGACAGGGGGCGTGCCGTGGAACTGGAGGGCCGTCGACGGCAGGCCCAAAGCGGATGACCTCGCCGGGTCGAGCCAGAGGAGCACGCTCCCGAACCAGATCGCAGCCCCCGGGACCACCATCCTGAGCCTCTGGAACGGCGATGGCGGCAAGATGTCGAAAATCGATTCCGGCACCAGCATGGCCTCCCCGCTGGTGGCTGGCTCGGTCGCGCTGCTGCAGGACGCCGCCAAGACCTTTGGCGATCGCTATCTCAGCCCCATCGAAGTCCGGGACATCCTCCTCTCCACCGCGGACAACATCGTCGACGCCGCGAATCCCAATACATTGCGAGTTCGCAAGGACGCCACCAGCCTCAATCAGGCTGTGGACCTGGTGGAGACCGGCCTGACCTTCAAGCGCATCAACGTCTACAACGCGGTCAAGCGCGTGCGCGACCTGGTGACGCAAGGCTCCACGCCCAATCCGAACGTCGATCCCAGCCAGCGCAGCGCCGACACAAACAACACTCTCGCCTCCGCCCAACGCGTCCCGGCCTTGAATGGAACCAACCAGTTCACGGCCCAGGGGCGCATCGGGACGGACGGCCAAGTCCAGGTCGGAGCCAAGGATGTCGACGTCGTTCGGCTTGACCTGACCACCGCCGCGAACCTGAAGATCGTTCTCGAACCCAGGGCGGGCGGGCAGAACTTCAATCCGATGCTCCGGTTGTTCAACGCTTCAGGCCAGGAACTGGCCCGGCAGGATGATTCGGGGGGCAACTTTTATCCAACGTTGCAGACCACGCCCCTGGCCGCGGGGGCGTATTACCTGGGCATCAGCGCCAACGACAAACCCAACTACAACATC
>JAPLMQ010000137.1 GCA_026386955.1 Planctomycetota bacterium | reverse complement strand
GGCCGTAAAATTCGTCGTAGGCGCGGTTGACCGCGGGCTCGCCCTCGCCTTGGCGGTTCTCGTGGTTGCCCAGGCAGGGCATGAAGGGGACCGTCAGGCCGTCGAGGATGTGGCGGCGCTGGTATGCGAAGTCGAGGCCGTAGTCGGCGATCTCGCCGTCGACGATGTCGCCGGCGGAGACGATGAAGTCGGGCGGCTCGATGGGCTCGCCCGAGGCCCCAATGGGATTCGCGCCGGCGGGCGATCCCGGCACGAGCGACCGGGCCCAGGCGGCCTTCTCATTGCATCGCGGGTAGCCGCGCCCGCGGCCGGGGATGGCTTGGTCGCGCACGTGCAAGTCGTTCCATTGGAAGAAGCGGAAGAGGCGGCCGTGGGGCATGATGGGTGTCCTGGGGGCACGCGTCTGGTGCCGGGACGCCATCGTACCCATGGGATGTGCGGCGTTGCGTCACGGCGTGTTGCCCTGCGCGCTGGGGGCCGTGGGCTTCTGCGCCGAGGAGGCGACGGGGGCGGCCGAGGGCGCGGGAGGCGGCGCAGCCGGATGAGCCGGGGCGGCGGCGGCCGACTTCTCCGCTGGCTTCTCCCCGGACTTCTCCGGCGACTTCGCCAACACCGCTTCGTCGCCGAAGCATTGGCCGGCGATGGTGACCTTCGGGTCGATCTTCGTGTGGCCGTAGTCCTCGCCACCGTAGGTCGACAACTCCTCCATGGTCTTCTCGAACCACTCGCGGGGGCGCGGGTTGCCCTTCTCGTCGGCGTAGAAGGCGAGGATCTCCTTCGCCTGCCTGCGCAGCCGGGCGTTGATCACCCCGTGCATCGACCACTCGAACCGGCTGGGGTTGAGGGCCTCGTTCATGTGGTTGGTGACGAAGGGCTTCATGAAGTCGGTGTCGGGCCCGACGTGCTTGTTGAGGGCGAGGAAATGGCCCTTGCGGATGATGAGGGGCTCGACCATGCCGCCCGGGAGGCGGACCGCCTCGGTGAGGTTGCGGTAGAACTTGTAGCCGGCGTAGTTGGCGGCGAGGTCGCCGTTGGCGGCGACGCCCGTCGCCCAGGCGCCGATCATCGCGTCCTCGGAGATCAGCCCGCGCGTGTAGGTGCCGATGGTGCGCTTCAGGGCGTGGGCCTCGTCGAGGCCCAGGGCCCGGCCGTTGAGGTAGTCCTTGAAGTAGAAGTGGCCCAGGTCGTGGAAGTGGCCGAGCTTGTCGACGCCGACCATCACGCCGTACATCCGGATCGTGGATGACTGGAAGAGCAGGACGGCCTTGCGCGGGTCGACCGGCAGCAGGACGTCGCGGTAGATCCAGTTGACCGTGCGGTAGGCCGTGATCTTGCCCGGGAAGAGCTTTCTCATCTCGTCCGAGCGCAGCTCGTCCTCGACGTTCATCATGTCGAAGAAGCCGGGGGGATAGCTCTCGCGGAGGGCGTCGGCGAGGTGGGCCGGTGAGCGCAGGGCCTCGATGCGGGTCTCGCGCTCGTGCTCGTCCTGGACGAGCAACGCCTCGGCGATGCGGTTGTTGGTCTTCTCGACCAGGTTCGCGAGGCGGTAATACGTGTCGCGCGAGAAGCACGGGCCGACGTCGGCGAACTGTTCGCGCGGCGGCAGCGTGAACTGGTCGGTCTCGTTGCCCCTGGCCTCGTGCGTCGGCAGCCCCATTGCCGCGGCGGCCAGCAGGATGGCCGCGATGACGCTCTCTCTCTTCCTCTTCCCGTTCATTTCGGACTCCCCAAGTCATCCTTTCGCAACAGATGATTGTTGGCCATGGGCCCGGCATGGCGAGGTCGGGGACACCCCTGAACGAGTGGACGGGGATTCCCCGGGTGACAGGCCCGCTTCAGCCCATTTTAACGCGGAGAAGAGGGATCAAGAAGGGTTTGCGGGAATCAATGGGGTGGTTCGGGTGGAATTGGGGATCGTCCACCCTGGAGGAAGGAAGGCTGGAGGGGCCTGGGGGCCCTACTTCCGCCCCAAGTCGTCGGCGGCCATCTCCTCGAGGCGGAACTCCTCGCCGGTGGAGATCTTCTCGAGCACGCCGTCGCGGATCCAGCAGACGCGGTCGGAGGAGGAGAGCATCTTGTGGTCGTGGGTGGCGCAGATGACGGTGACGCCCTCGTTCTTGTTGAGGCTCTTGAGGAGCTCGATGATCTCCGAGCCGGTCTTGGTGTCGAGGTTGCCGGTGGGCTCGTCGGCGAGGATGACGTCGGGGGTGTTGGCGAGTGCGCGGGCGATGGCGACGCGCTGCTGCTGCCCGCCGGAGAGCTCCAGGGGCTTGTGGTCGAGGCGGTGGCCCAGGCCGACGCGCTCGAGGATCTTCGTGCCGCGCAGGCGGGCCTCCTCGGGGGTGGCTCCCTGGAAGACCATGGGTAGCGTGACGTTCTGCAGGGCGGTCATGACGGCGATGAGGTTGAAGGTCTGGAAGATGTACCCGATCTTGTTGCAGCGGACCAAGGCCTGCTGCGACTCGGAGAGCTCGAAGAGCGACTTGCCCTCGAAGAAGACCTTGCCGTCGGTGGGGACGTCGAGCGCGCCGAGCTGGTTGAAGAAGGTGGACTTGCCCGAGCCGGAGGGGCCCATGATGGAGATGAACTCGCCGCGGTTGATCGAGAGGGAGATGCCGCGCAGGGCCATGACCTCCTCGTCGCCCATGCGGTAGAGCTTCTTGACGTT
>JAPLMQ010000208.1 GCA_026386955.1 Planctomycetota bacterium | reverse complement strand
GTCGCGTGGGGATCGACCACCGGAGCGTGCAGATGGTCGGCGACCACCCGGTTCGCCTTCTCGACCCACTCACGCTCGCGCAGGATGTAGGTGAAGAGGTAGCCGTCCTGCGCGGGCGGGGTGGTGATCGCGGCATAGTTGTCGAGCAGCAGCGTCGGGTCGGGCAGCCACATGGCGGGCCTGCCGGTGAGCGAGGTCACGAGGTCGACGCCGTTCTTCTCGCGCACGGACAGCGCGTCCATCTTGCCCAACAGCCGGGCCATCTGCGGGTGATACTCGGGCTCGATGTCGTTGCGGCCGAAGCTGGCGGCGTACGACACGCGCCGGCGGCCCTCCGGGGCGAAGTCCAGGAAGTAGGCCGGGTCGACTCCGACGTGGAAGGGCGGGTTCCAGATCTGGTCGCTGCCGCAGACGTAGGCGTCGCAGTGCGGCGGATCGTACTGCAGCTCGGCGAAGGAGCAGTGGCGGCGGAGCGAGATCGCGAGGAACTTCCTGCGGAACGCGTCGAACGCGTTGCCGGCGTCGCCCTGCACCGACCCCCGGCGCATGTTCAGCCACTTGATGTAGAGTTTGTAGAGGTCGGCCTTGATGTCGCGGGCGGAGGGGTGCAGGCGCAGCCGGCCGCCACGGAGGATGTCGTCCGACCGGTAGTCGAGGATCTCGACCTGGTGCCCGAGCGACTTGAGGTAAGTCTGCAGGGCGTAGGCTTGGAAGACCGCGCCGTAGTTGTCGGCGTAATGGAAGGTGAGGATGCTGAGCTTCACGCCTGTCTCCATTCGCGGCGTCGCCGCCGGATGCCCCCTGCGTGGCGCGATGGCGGGCGGCCATCGCCGAGGCTGGCCGGCCAAGGCCGCTCGCCGTCGCGCATGAGGGGATGAGGCGACGCGCATCGCGCGTCCGTCCTCGATCCCAACCTGAGTTTTGATCAGACACCGAAACGCACCGGCCACCACCGCTGGCTGCCGTCCACGTGAAGACCGAACTGCTCCCCACGGAGATTCACCGATCGCACTGGCCCCGGTTCCATCGGGCCTTCGTGGCTGCCGGTGGAGGCAGGCGGTGCAGTGGGGCGGCGTGGAGGGGCTCGCGGGGCTTCCGGGGGGCTTCCGGGGGCTTCCGGTAGTTTCCGGGGTCTTGCGGATCCCGCCGCAAGACCTGCCGGGGGAAGCCTCCGCGCTCTTCGCAATTCAACCCCGCAGCGCTGCGGCGTATTCCCCGCCGCGGTCCCACCCGGGGTACCACGCCTCCAGGGTCGCCAGCGTCTCGCGCGTGTAGTACGGGTGGCCCGCTGGGGGGAACCGGAAGTGTTCCCGTTCCCGCGCGGAGAGCGAGCCGATGAACGCCTTGAACGCCGGGTCCATCGCGGCGTTTGTGTAATTGGCCACGCCTTCCCAAGTGTGGTCGGCTCGGCCCCACACGAAGTTCAGGTTGTAGCGCTGCCCGTCGCCGCGCCGGTAGGAACTGGTGCCGTGCCAGGTGTAGGTGCTGTAGACCGCGAGCGTGCCCGCGGGGCCGACGACCCGCTCGGCCTTGCTCGTGTCGCCCCGGTGGGGGTTGGCGATCAGGCGCAGCGGGGCCTGGTCGGCGTCGACCGCCTCGGGGAAGAGCCAGCAGACGAGCTGGGCGTGCGTGCGGTCCGCGGTCGGGGGCAGGAGCGAGTTGTTGGTCGTGTCCTGGTGGGCCTGCCACGGCCGATCATCGAGCCCGCCGTCGCCCACATAGCCGGGGTACCGCACCATCACCGCGACGGAATGGCAGACCAGTTGGGGCGTCCCGAACCACCGGCCCGCCAAGGCGATCAGGGACGGGTCGAGCATCGCCCGGTTGAGGCAGGCTTCCCGGAGCGGGAACATCTGGTAGCTGTACCGCTCGGCCGGCGGATCGTGCCGGGCCTCGTCCCAAGGCTTGAGCTGCCGCCGAATGGCCGCCGACATCTCGGCGCACCGCTCCGGGGGGAGATGGGCCGGGATGATGAAGTAGCCCCGCTCGATGAGTTGCTGAAGATGGGCGTCGGTGATGGGCATGGGGGTGATGTGCCGGGAAGCGGTTCGAGGTTGCACCATCAAAGATACGTTGAGAGAGCGGCCATCGCCTCTGGTTGGTCCTGCTCGAGCACGATCTTGGGTCGGCTCGGCCAACTTCAGGGACGCGTCTTACACCTCCCCATACGTCCCAGTCGGCGACCTGTTGCGGGTCGACAGGAACCGGTCGAGCGAGTTGGTCAACCGCCGAGCGGTTTTGCCGCGATCGCGCCGCCCCGGAGCGGCACCGAGGCGCGGGAATCGTGAGGACGCCGCGTCAATGCCCGTGGGATCAAAGATTCAGGATTAGGTGTTTCCCCCTATTTCCGTGTTTTCGCAATCAACTACCCTCAAACTATCTGTGCGAGGAGGCCATTCGGGGCCCCGCGGTTTCAATGCCACAGGCGATGCCGATCCCGGACGCGCAGGCCTGATCGATCGGATGAACTCGTCCATGAAACGCAAGCAAACGCATCACGCCCCAACCGGGCCCGTTTCAACCTCCCTCCCCAAGACGCTCACCGGCATCGCCGGGTTGGACGAGATCACCGGCGGCGGCCTGCCCACGGGCCGGCCCACCCTGGTCTGCGGCGGCGCGGGCTCGGGCAAGACCCTCTTCGCCATGGAGTTCCTGGTCCGGGGCGCCACCCAGTTCGGCGAGCCGGGCGTCTTCATGAGCTTCGAGGAGCGTGCCGAGGAGTTGATCGCCAACGTCGCGTCGCTGGGCTTCAACCTGCCCGCCCTCATCAAGCGCCGGAAGGTCGTCCTCCAGCACGTCCTGATCGAACGCGAGCAGATCGAGGAGGCCGGCGAATACGACCTCGAAGGCCTGTTCATCCGCCTGGGCCACGCCATCGACTCCGTCGGCGCCAAGCGGGTCGTGCTCGACACCATCGAGGCCCTCTTCGCCGGGCTTTCCAACATGGCGATCCTCCGCAGCGAGCTGGTCCGGCTCTTCCGCTGGCTCAAGGACCGCGGCGTCACCACCATCATCACCACCGAGCGCGGCGACGGCGCCCTCACCCGCCACGGGCTCGAGGAATACGTCTCCGACTGCGTGATCCTGCTCGACCACCGCGTGCACGAACAGGTCTCCACCCGCAAGCTCCGCATCGTCAAGTACCGCGGCTCGGCCCACGGCACCAACGAATACCCCTTCCTCATCGACGAGAAGGGCTTCTCCGTGCTCCCCCTGACCTCGCTGGGCCTTGGCCACGACTGCTCGGCCGAGCGGATCTCCACCGGCATCCTCCGCCTCGACGCCATGCTCGGCGACAAGGGCTTCTATCGCGGCAGCTCCATCTTGGTGAGCGGCACGCCCGGGACGGGCAAGACCACCATCGCCAACCAGTTCATCGCCGCGGCATGCGGCCGCGGGGAGCGCGGGCTCTCTTTCGCCTTCGAGGAGTCGCCGGCCCAGATCCATCGGAACATGAAGTCGGTCGACATCGACCTCGAGACGCACGTGCGCAAGGGCAACCTGCGCTACCACGCCTCCCGCCCCACGCTCCATGGGCTCGAGCAGCACTTGGTGCAGATGCACCGCCTCTTCGACGAGTTCAAGCCCACCGTCGTCGTGGTCGACCCGATCAGCAACCTCCAGGCCGCCGGCACCGCCGCCGACGCCTCGGCGGTCCTGCTCCGCCTCATCGACTTCCTCAAGTCGCGCTGCGTCACCGCGCTCTTCACCCACCTGACCCCCTTCGGCGGGACGATGGAGCGCAGCGAATCGGAGATCTCCTCGCTCATGGACACCTGGCTGTTCATGCGCGACCTGGAGATCAACGGCGAGCGGAACCGCGGGCTCTACGTCCTCAAGTCGCGCGGCATGGCCCACTCCAACCAGATCCGCGAGTTCGTCCTCACCGCCAACGGCATCGACCTGCTCGACGCCTACGCCGGGCCGGGCGGCGTGCTCACCGGCTCCTCCCGCATCGCCCAGGAGGCGCTCGACCAGATCGATGCCCAGTCACGGGCGCAGGATCTCGAGCGCAAACAGCGCAATCTCGAAGGCAAGCGCCGGGCCCTGGAGGCCCAGATCGTCGCGCTCCGCGCCGGATTCGAGAACGAGGGGGAGGAACTGCTCCACGTCATCCAAGAATCCCAGGCCGACCAGCGCCAGGGGCTTGAGACCCGCCGCGCCATGGCGACCAGCCGCAAGCAGGACAACGGCCACCCCGTGGCGGTCGGCATCCTCGCCGCCGCCCCCACAAGCCCCCGGAGAGCCTAGCGCCATGCGCTCCATCGAAGCCACCGCGGCTCGCGTCTCCAAGACCGACCGCACGATCTATAAGCTGCGCCTCTACGTCGCGGGGCAGACGCCCAAGTCCGTCACCGCGGTCGCCAACCTCAAGCGGCTCTGCGAGGAGCATTTGGCCGGCCGATACACCATCGAGCTCGTGGACCTCCTGCAGAAGCCGCAACTCGCGGCGGGTGACCAGATCCTCGCCATCCCCACCCTGGTCCGCCGCCTCCCCGAACCCATCAAGAAGATCATCGGCGACCTGTCGAACACCGAGCGTGTGCTCGTCGGGCTCGACCTGCGGCCCCATTGATCCCCAGGCCCCATCGTTCCTCCCGCGCGGCGCACCGAAAGAGACCCCCTGTGAAACCGGCCCAGCGAGCATTGCAGAAGAAGTTCGAGGATGCCGCCGCCCTGAAGGGGACGCAGCGCTACTCGCTCTGCCTCTACATCGCCGGGCACACCGCGCGGTCGCAGCGGGCGATCGACAACCTCACCAGGATCTGTCGGCGCCACCTCCCCGGGCGGGTGGACTTGGAGGTGGTCGACATCTACCAGCAGACCGAATCGAACCTCAACGACGCGCGGGTCATCGCCGCACCCATGCTCGTCAAACAGCTTCCACTGCCTTTGCGCCGGCTCATCGGGGACCTTTCCGACGAGCGGAAGGTCCTCCTCAGTCTCGACCTGTCCGCGCTGGAGGGGCCCCCGTCGGGGCAACCTGAATGAAACGATCGAATCCGCCCGGGAGTCCGATGGCCGTCGCGTCGCCCGGCACTGGTCCCCCGTCGACCGACGCGTCGGACCTGCATACCACGCTTGAGGAGGCCGAGCAGTTGATCCGGGCCATCCGTGGCTGCGAGGTGGACGCCTTCGTCGTCGACAGCCCGCATGGGAAGCGGGTCTACACCCTCAGCAGCGCCGACGAGCCTTACCGGCTGCTCATCGAGCGGATGGGCGAGGGCGCCCTGACGCTCTCTCCCGCCGGCGTCATCCTCTATTGCAACGGGCGATTCGCCCGGATGCTCGGAAGCCCGCTGCAGACCGTGATCGGCGCGGATCTGCGCCCGCGCCTGGCCGCCAACGACGCGGAGATCCCGGGTGGAACGGACGCCCTGTTGGCCCGCCTCCTGGCGGGCTCGCCCGGCACGGACCTCAAGCTGGAGTGCGCCTTGGTCCGCGCCGACGGCTCGCAGTTGCCCGTCCAGATCGCCGCCAGCGGCTTGGAGCTCAACGCGGTCCGATCCGTCTGCATGGTGGTGACGGACCTCACGACCCGGCACCTTTACGAACAGTCCCGCCGCGATGAGCAACTTCGCGGGCACCTCGACGAGCGAAGCCGCACCCAGGGGCAGCTCGACCTCCAGTCCGTCATCCTCGGCCAAGTCAGCGACGCCGTGGTCGCCGTCGACGCCCAGCAGCGGATCTCGTACCTAAACCACGCCGCCGAGCAACACTACGGCGTCAGCTCCCAAGGCGCGTTGGGGAGGCGGCTCGACGAGATCTGCACCCGCCGCTGGCTGGCCCCGGCGGACGAGGCTCTGGCGGACGCCGCCTTCTTGAATCGCGGGGATTGGCATGGCGAGTTGGTCCACGTCACCCGCGACGGCCGGGAGATCGCGGTCGAGAGCGTCAAGGCCACGCTGTGGGGCAAGGGCGGAAACCCCATCGGCATGCTGCTGACCTTCCGCGACATCACCGCCAGGAAGGTCACGGAGGAGGCGTTGCGCGAGAGCGAGGTCCGCTATCGCCGACTCTTCGAAACGGCCAAGGACGGCATCGTCATCCTGGACACCGACACCGCCGCGATCATCGACGCCAACCCGTTCATCGGCGAACTGCTCGGCTACTCCCACGCGGAACTGATGGGCAAGCAACTCTGGCAGATCGGGCTCTTCAAGGACATCGAGGCGAGCAAGGACGCGATGCGGGAGCTTCAGGAGAGGCGATACATCCGCTACGAGGACCTGCCGCTGGAGACCAAGGCCGGACGGCGGATCAACGTGGAGTTCGTCAGCAACGTCTACATCACGGGTCGACGGTCCGTCATTCAATGCAACATCCGCGACATCAGCTGGAGCAGCGTGTGGCGGAGCGCACCGCCGAGGCCCGTTGGCGCACGAAGCAACTGCAGGCCCTCGCCGTCGAGATGACCCAGGCCGAGAACCGCGAGCGGCGACGCCTGGCCCAGATCCTCCACGACCACCTCCAGCAACTGCTCGCGGCCGCCAAGCTGCGCCTCGGCTCGCTGGACGTCTCGGCGGGCAAGGACACCGCCGATGTCGAGCGGATCGTCTCCATCCTCGACGAATCCATCGAGGCGGCCCGGTCCTTGGCCGTGGAACTGAGCCCGCCGGTGCTGTACAGCGCCGGGCTGGTGGCGGCGCTGCACTGGCTGGCCCGCTGGATGCGCGAGAAGCACGGCCTGGAGGTCCTCGTCGAGGCCGACGCCGCGGCCGATGTGGGCGACATCGACCTTGAGGCCTTCCTCTTCCACGCGGTCCGGGAACTGCTGTTCAATGCGGTCAAGCACTCGGGCGTGAAGACCGCGCACATCCGCCTGCGACTCGCGGCCGGCGGCATGGTCGAATTGGAGATCGAGGACCGGGGCAAGGGCTTCATTCCGGAGACGGCGGACGTGGGCGCCCCGAACCGGTCGGTCGAAGGCTTCGGCCTGCTGAGCATCCGTGAGCGGCTGGACCTGCTGGGCGGGAGGATCGCTATCGATTCCCAACCGGGCCGCGGCACAAGCATCAGCCTGTTCCTCCCCATCCGCAAGCCCCCCAAGAGACTACCCAGGTCGAAGCGGGGACCGGTGGCGGGCAAGGTCCCGGCCAACGCCAGGATCCGCGTGCTGATCGCCGACGACCACCAACTCATCCGCGAAGGACTGGTCGGACTGCTCTCCGAGCAGGCGGACATGGTGGTGGTCGGCGAGGCCCCCGACGGACAAGCCGCGCTGGAGATGGCCAGGAAGCTGAGTCCCGATGTGGTGCTGATGGACGTGAACATGCCCAGGATGAACGGCATCCAAGCCACCCGCGCCATCATCGGCGAGTTCCCCGGCCTTCGGGTGATCGGACTTTCGATGCACACCGATCCTGAGATCGAGGCGGAATTGCGCGGCGCCGGGGCCGTTGGCTATCTGACCAAGGGGAGCGCAGGCAAGACGCTGGTCAAGGCCATCCATGAGGTGTGCAAGAAGAAGCGGCCATCGGGTGAAACGAACCGGGCATCTCTCGGTCTTGCCCGGTGAGCTAGGCCGCGACCACCTCCGTCACGGTTGCGCGGGGCTCGTTTCCACCGCCCTCGTGCGGCGATGGGGGCAGGCGCGTGCCGTTGGCCTCCCCTTCGGCGACGAGTCGGTGGCACAGCCTCCCGGCTCTGGGGCCTGTTGATTTCGCCAAGCCAGTGGTCGCGGCGCTGACCGGTGTCGGCGTCGGCCTCGGTGAGGGTGACGAAGGTTTGGGAGCAGCCCTTGCGGGCGCGGCAGGAGGGGGCTTCGCGGGTTACGTCGGTGCTCCTCAAGAGGCGTTGCGCGGTGTGACACCGCGCAAAATCGCGTCCAAAGGCCGCACCGCCGTACACAGTCGCGTTCGTTCGCTCACGGAAATTCACCGATAAATACTTGTGTAAATCCAAAGCATCAGGTATTGTTTCGCCATGGCCGCTCAGAAGACAAGACCGACGATGACGTTTGTGGATGAAATCCGGGCCGCGGTCGATGCGTCCGGGCTGTCCCGATACCGCATCTGCAAATTGATCGGCTGCGCCGAGGCGAGCATGAGCCGGTTCATGGCCGGCGGGCTGTTGCGGCAATCGCACCTGAACGCGCTGGCCAAGTTGCTTGACCTTCACGTCTCACGGGGTCCACGTTTCGGCACACACAACGGGCAGGATGCCTAACGATGGCTAGTCTCTTCAAGCATGACGGCGTGTACCGCGTGGACTTCTTCTGGAACGGCAAGCGGCGTGCGATCCGTACCGGCCGCTACGCCGCTGCCGCCGAGGCCATGAAGGCCCGCATCGACGCGCTGGTCGAGTTGGCGACCACGAAGACCCAGCCCGCCGGCGACATGCGGGCGTGGGTCGAGTCACTCCAGCCTAAGCTGCGCGACAACCTCGCCGCGTGGGGGTTGCTGGACAGCCTGCGGGCCGCGTCGTCGTCGCCGCTGGCCGACCACGTCGCCGACTACATCGCCCATTGTCGCGGGAGCGGGCAAGACCCGCAGACCGTGAACAAGAAAGAGCGGCTGCTCAAGAGCATGGTCGCCGGCGCGAAGGCCGACCGGATCGCGGACCTGACCGCCGATCGCGTCGGCCCGTTCCTGAACGACCTGACCGCCGGCAAGGCCGCGGCCGCGACCGTGAACGAGTACCGCAAGGTGGGAATCACCTTCCTGTCGTGGTGCGTCGAGCGTGGCCGAGCGTCGTCGAACCCCTTGACGTCACTCCCCGTGCTGGACGAGGCCCAGGACCGCCGCCGGGTTCGACGGCCCCTGACGGACGCTGAGCTTGGCCTGCTGTTGACCGTGGCGGAGGATCGCGGGCGTCGGGCGTGGTATGCCCTCGCGGCGCTGGCCGGGCTCCGGCGCGGCGACCTGTGCGGCATCAAGTGGTCCGACGTGGACATGGAGAAGGCGACGCTGCGGATTCGCGCGACCGTGGGCAAGAGCCGGCGCGAGGACGTCATCCCGCTGCACCGCGACGCGCTGGCCGAGTTGCACGCGATCCGCCCGCTGGGCGCGGCCGACGTGGTGGGGGCCATGCGGGTGTTCCCGCAAGAGGTTCAGCCCCTAACCGTGCGCAAAGACTTCCTGCGGGCCGGGCTCGCCCGCAAGGTCTACCGCAACGCCAAGGGGGTCGAACTGCCCGAGGCCGAGGCCCGGCTGACCATCATGGCCGCACGCAAGGCGAAGAAGCCCCACGGGCTCACGATCAAGATCGACAGCCGCGACGCCGAAGGCCGCGTGCTCGACCTGCACAGCCTCAGGACGACGCTGGGGACCAACCTTGCCCGGGCGGGGGTCGCCCCTCAGATCGCCCAGCGGATCATGCGGCACGCCAGCTATTCGACCACGATGAAGCACTACACGATTCTCGGGATCGTGGACATGGCCCGGACCGTGGCGACCATGCCCGGCCTGAATCGGGCTGTGGAAATCGTCGCCGCAACGGGCACGAACGACGCCACGGCGGGCGCGGTGGAAATAGGCGCAGCAAAAAGCGCAGCATTGGGCGCAGCAGTTGGGCGAGAAAAGGGGCGGTTTGTGTCGGTTGGTGGCGGTCGGGAGGGAAGGGGCGGGGGGCTCGCGAACCCCCCTAAAACCCCTGCAAACCCCGGAAAACACGGCATTTCACGCGATTCGCGCAAATCCGCCCTGCTGGACTTGAACCAGCGACCTCTCCCGTGTGAAGGGAGCGCTCTAGCCAACTGAGCTAAGGGCGGTCGAAGATTTCAGACAGCAGGCGTGCCCCGGGCGAGCCCGCGACGTCGGGATTCTAGCATGGGGCAGGCGGACGGCAAAGAGGCCACAGGGTGGCGGGACACGGCGTCACTTCGGCGCGTCGCGGATTTGCCGGACCACTGCGATCGTCTGCGCGATCGTCGGGTCGTCGGGTGCGAGGCTTCGGGCAATCTCCAGCCGGGCGAGGGCGGCGTCGATCCGTCCGAGGTTCGCCAAGGCCTTGCCGAGGTTGATGTGGGCCATGAGGAACCCGGGTTGGGCGGCGATCGCCTTCTCGTAATGGGTCACGGCGGCGGCGAAGTCGCCTCGGCGGACGAGCGTGTTCGCGAGGTTGTTGTTCGCCTGCGGGTCGTCGGGCTTGCGGGCGAGGATCCGGCGGTACTCGAGGATCGCCTCGTTGAGCCGTCCCGTCTGGCTCAGGGCGACCGCGAGGTTGTTGCGGGCGTCGGGGTGGTCTGGATTGATGTCGAGCGCGCGGCGGAAGGCGTCTGTGGCCGCGAGGGGATCGTTGAGCTTCTGTTCGGTCACGCCCAGATTGAAGTGGGCCTCGACCATGCCCGGGCTGATCTCCGCCGCGCGGCGGAAGTGCGTGGCCGCCTCGCGGAAGTCCTGGCGCTCGACCAGCACGTTGCCCAGGTTGTATTCGACGACGAAGTTCGGCGCGGTGACGCGAAGCGTGTGGCGGAGCAGATCGGCGGTGTCGCGCCAGTAACCCACCTGAACCCAGGTGAATCCCGCGAACGTCAGCACCAGCGCGGCGGATGCGGCCCCCAGCGCCGCCCGGCCGAGCGGGCGCTCGCCCCACGAGGCGGGGATCGACCACGCCAGCATGATGAGGATGCCGATCGTCGGGAGGTAGCTGTAGCGGTCGGCGAAGCCCTGCCCCGAGAGCTGGACCAGCCCGATCACCGGCACGAGCATCCCCAGGTACCAGCACCAGCCGGCGATGAGCCAGGGCTTGCGCCGCGCGAACCAGAGCGCCATCGCGCTCACGGCCAGCAGCAGCGCGACGCACCCGACCATGAGCGGGACGGGGAAGCGGATCGGGTAGGGGTAATAGACGCCCAGCGCGTCGACGCGCAGCATCTTCTCGGCGTAGCGGACGTAGGAGAGGACGCTGTTGGCGAGCCGGTCGGGCATGCTCATGGCCGCGGTGGAGGCGACGAAGCCGCGGCTGGATTGGCCGACGTAGGTCAGGATGCAGAAGCAGAGGACGACGCCGAGCAGCGGGAGCTTTTCGAGGACGAGGCGGGAAATCGACGCACGGGCGAAGACGGGTGTGCGAGGCGCGGAGTCATCAGTCGCCGCGCTCGGGTTCGACCCAAGTTCCGCCCCTGCCCGGAACCGGCGCAGGGGCCAGAAGTCGAGCACGAGCAGCAGGAACGGGAGCGTCACCAGCATCACCTTGGCGAGCAGGCCCAGGACCATGGCCGCGACGATGAGGAGGTATCGCCCGACCGACGGCGCCCGCGAGTAGTGGGCGTAGGCGGCGATCACGCCCATCGCGAGCCCCGCGCTCAGGACGTCCTTGCGCTCGGCGATCCAGGCGACCGACTCCGCCCGCTGCGGGTGGAGCGCCCAGACGAAGGCGACCAGCGCGCTCCGCCAAGTCGCGCCGGTGAGCATGCGCAGGACCAGGAAGAGCCAGACGGCGTTGAGGGCGTGGAGGATCAGGTTGGTGCGGTGGAAGGCCGCGGGGTCGAGGCCGGAGAACTGGTGGTCGGCCATGAAGGAGAGCCACGTCAACGACATCGGGTAGCCCGGCTCGTTGGTGGTCAGGGCCCACGTGACCGACTCTCGCGAGAGGCCCTGCTGCACGTGAGCGTTGTGGCGGACGTAGTCGTCGTCGTCCCAGATGAAGAAGCCCGCGTGGGTGACACGCCAGAAGGTCAGGAGCGTGAGCCCCAGCAGGAGCGGGATGATGAGGCGCTTGAGGTGCATGGATCGAGGGTCGGCGGGTCAGTCGCGCCCGCCGCGCCAGTGGCCGTGCATCGCGGAGTGGCCTTCGGGGACGTCGGTGAACTGGGCGGCCTCGGAGCCGTCGGCGCGGGCGACGTAGAGCTGGCGGCGGCCGTCGCGGTCGGAGCCGAACATGACCCAGTTCCCGTCGGGCGAGATCTTCGGGTGGTAGTGGGTGACGTCGGGCTTGGAGTGGGAGAGCTGCTCGGGCTTGGCGTCGGG
Organism: Planctomycetota bacterium; assembly: GCA_026386955.1. Taxonomy (GTDB): domain Bacteria; phylum Planctomycetota; class Phycisphaerae; order Phycisphaerales; family Phycisphaeraceae; genus JAPLMQ01. Next base: position 27,715 of record JAPLMQ010000208.1, on the reverse strand, counting down.
GGCGAGGGCGATGCGCATGAGCTCGATGGCGTTGCCGACGCGGGCGGTGTAGTAGATCCAGCGGTTGTCGGGCGTCCAGACGGGGACGTCGCTTGAGGCGCTGTGGAAGTCGGGGTGGACGAGGCACTCGGTGACGCCGCGGTATCCGCCGCGGTCGGCGAGCTTGCGGAAGTTGGAGCCGTCGGCGGCGACTACGGCGGGATGGCATTTGTAATGCTCGCCGTCGAGGAAGAGCAGCCATTGCCCGTCGAACGACCAGGTGGGACAGAAGTGGAAGGGGTGGCCGGTGTCGACGCGGACGGCGTTCGTGCCGTCGGCGTTGGCGACGTAGACCTGGTAGTTCTTGTGGTAGGCGATGCGCTTCCCGTCGGGCGAGGCGGAGAAGCCGTAGGTGAACTCGGCCTTGCCGGCGGTGAGGTCCTTCTTGTTCTTGCCGTCGCGGTCCATCGAGTAGGGGTGCGAGACGCTGTCGATGAGGGCCTGGAAGCCCAGGCGGTTGGGGTCGCCGGGCCAGAAGAAGAGCCCGGAGTTGTAGGCGCTGACGCGGTCGACGCCGGTGACGTTCTCCGCCTTGCGGGTTTCGAGGTCGACCAGGCAGGAGTCGAGCAGCCAGCCCTCGGTCATGCGGAAGGTGGAGTTGGCACGCTCCCACTTGTAGTTCTCCTCGCTCTCCCAGGCGCGGGCGATGATGGCGAGCTTGCCGTCGGGCGACCAGCCGGCGAACTGGGTCCAGACGTCGGGGGCGTCGATGAGGGCGGGGGCGGCTTCGGAGCGGCGGGTGCCGTCGGCGTGGGCGAGCATCGCCCGCATGGTCCGCCAGCAGTAGAACTGCCCGCGCGGGTCGTCGTTGCGGAAGACCGAGTAGCCCAGCAGGAGGTCGGCGCGGGAGGGGGCGGTGGCGGGGGTGGAGGGCATGGGTGGGTTCCGGAGGAAAGGAGACGGGCGAAGGATGCAGTGTAGCGATGGCGGGTGCGCTGTTGAAACGCTCTTTGTCTGATCAGAGACGGCGACTGTGTCGCCGAAGAACGGGCGAGGCGGTACTCCGCCCGCGCGAAGTGTCGGCGTCGTTGGCGTCGTCGAGAGCAGATGAGACGCTCGGAAACAAGCTTTTGGCGCAGGCGCCGCGTGAAACCAGGCGGTTCATGGCAGTCGGCGATTCGCGCGGGCGGGGTACCGCCTCGCCTTGAAGTCGGACACACAGTGTCCGTCTCTGATCAGACTGCGCCTGATGGGAGTGAGCCCAAATAAACAACCCCGCGGCAGGGGCCACGGGGTTGAGGGATTCGCGGGATGCGTGAGGCCGGGATGGGCCACGCGCGTCGTGCGAGGCGATCAGTTCAGGGTCTTCTCGCCCTTCTTCCAATCGCAGGCGCAGAGCTTCTCGGTCTGGAGGGCGTCGAGGACGCGGATGACCTCGTCGATGTTCCGGCCGACGGCGGTGTCATTGACCGACGCCCAGCGGACGTTGCCCTTGGGGTCGATGATGAAGGTGCCGCGGAGGGCGATGCCCTTCTCGGGCAGGAGGACGCCGTAGTCCATCGAGATGCGCTTGGTGATGTCGGCGAGCATCGCGTGCTTGAGCTTCTTGAGGTCGTTGTGGGAGGCGCACCAGCCCTTGTGGCTGTACTGGCTGTCGATCGAGCAGGCGAGGACCTCGGTGTTGCGGTCCTTGAAGTCGCCGATCTTCTTGTCGAAGCCGGTGATCTCGGTGGGGCAGACGAAGGTGAAGTCGAGGGGGTAGAAGTAGAGGATCAGCCACTTGTCCTTGTAGTCGTCAAGGGAGATTTCCTTGAAGCTGTCGGTGGTGGCGAGATAGGCTTGGGCCTTGAACTTGGGGGCGGGTGATCCAACCTGCACGGCCATCGTGAGTCTCCTTGAGGAACTGAGAATAGAGGGGGGAAAAGGAAGAGCGACGTTGAGCGGTCAACCAGACCGCGAAGCGTTCACGGTCCATACGGCGAGGAGCGGAGCGGCAAGGGGCGGACGTGCCCCGAAGGCCCGGAGGGGCCTGCCGACCTTGGTGAAGGCGAGGATGTTATCTTAGAATGGTTCTAAAGTCCAGTCGAGGCGTTGCGGGAACGCGCCTGTCGGCGGGTGGCGGTGTTGCGGCGGGGCAACAGGCGGATTGACCGGACGTGTGCCGGGGCGAACTTCGGGGAAGTCGACCGTCGGCCCATTGGACGCATAAACGTATAATTGACATGTGGATAGGTTCCGCCATGGGCTTGTGGGCATGGCCGTGGCGCTCGGCGGCACGGGCTTCGCTGAAGTCATCCTGCCATGAGCGATTTGATTCTCCGATCGCCGATTTTCTCCCGCGCGGGCCTGCTCCGCATGGGCGTGCGCGTGGTCTGCATCGCGGCGTTCCTCGCACTCGCGGGGTGCCAGTCGCAGGCGTGCTGCAGCGCGGCGCGCGATGCCGCGTTCGCCAATCCGGGCCCGCCAACCGGATCGCTCGCGCTTGATTCGCCCTCGCTCGCCCGGCTCAATGCCGAGTCCGCGGCTGGGCCGAGGTCGGGCGAACTGCCTTGGTACACCTACCGCCGCGACGTGAGCGATCCGGTCGCCTACGACGGCTCGCGCTCGGCGGTCTTCGAGCAGAGCGTGACCTACACCTCGGACCACCAGACGCAGAGCAACGGCCACGTGCACGACTACTCGCGCACGAGCACGTACCGCGTGCAGGTTAGCCAGACGGTGCGGTGAGGAGCGGCGCACGCCGTCGCGAGTCCGAACAGATCGACATCTACGCTTGGGACGGCCGCGCGAGGCATCGCGGCCGGACGACGCCGTGTGCGGGGGCGGGGGGACGCACACGGCGTTGTGCGTTGGCCCATCGGATGGTCTTCGGTTGGCCATCGCGTCCGACGCCCTTAAGATGCCGTGTGATGCCAACGCCCCATCCCGCCATCGCTGAGCTTCGCGCCGTCCTCGGCGAGCGAGGCGTCGTCTCCGACCCCAACGAGCTGCGCGTCTACGAGTGCGACGGCTTCCCGATCGCCAAGGGCATGCCCATCGCGGTGGTCTTCCCCATCGACACCGAGCAGGTCTCGGCGGCGGTGAAGATCCTCAACAAGCACAACCTCGCGATCGTCCCGCGCGGGAGCGGGACGGGGCTCGCGGGCGGGTGCGTCTCGTTCGGCGACGGGGTGCTGGTCTCGACGAGCAGGATGACGAAGATCGAGAAGATCGACATCACGAACCGGATGGCGATCGTGCAGGCGGGCGTGCGCAACCTCGCGCTCTCCGACGCCGTCGCCGCCTCGGGTTTCCACTTCTCGCCCGACCCCTCCAGCCAGCGGGCGGCGACCATCGGCGGGAACGCCGCGACCAACGCGGGCGGCATCAACACGCTCAAGCACGGCGTGACGGTCAACCACATCCTGGGCGTCGAGATGGTCCTCCCCGACGGGACGATCATCCAGACCCGCGCGGGGCAGCTCTTCGACGGCGTCGGGCCCGATTTGCCCGCGTTGCTCTGCGGGAGCGAGGGCACCTTCGGGATCATCACCCGGCTCTGGTGCCGGCTGGCGCCCAAGCCCAAGCATTTCCGCACGGTCTATGCCGTGTTTCCTTCGACCGCCGACGCGTGCAAGACGGTGACCGACGTGATCGCCGCGGGGATCTTGCCGACCTCGATGGAGATGATGGACGGGGCGATGATCCAAGTAGTCGAGCAGGCCTTCCACTTCGGGTTCCCCTCCGATGCGGCGGCGCTCTTGCTGCTGGAGATCGACGGCGTCGACGAGGTGCTCGACGAGCAGATGGAGGCGATGCTTGTCATCGCGCAGAAAAACAACGCCCGCGACTGCAAGCGCTGCTCCGACCCCGCGCGGCGGGCGGAGCTGTGGTCGGCCCGCAAGAAGGCCTTCGGCGCCATCGGGCGCATCAGCCGGAGCTACTGCACGCAGGACGCCTGCATCCCGCGATCGAAGCTGCCCGAGGCGATGGAGCGCATCAACGCCATCGGCAAGCGCCACGGGCTGACCATCACCAACGTCTTCCACGCCGGCGACGGGAACGTCCACCCCATCCTGCTCTTCGACGAGGACAAGCCCGAGGAGGTGCAGCGGACGCTCATCGCCAGCCAGGAGATCCTCGAATACTGCATCGAGATCGGCGGGACGATCACCGGCGAGCACGGCGTGGGCGTCGAGAAGCTCCACCTCATGCCCAAGCTCTACAGCGCCGCGACGCTGCAGACCTTCCTGTCGATCAAGAAGACCTTCGACCCCCGCCAGATCATCAACGACGCGAAGCTGATCCCCTCGGACAAGTTGTTCGTCGAGCTGGTGCACCCGGTGGGGATGAACATGAACGTCTCGGGCGGCGCGGGGGCTTGACCGCTCTTGTAGGGTGGGTTGAGCCGTAATCGGCGAAGCCCACCACTTGGGCGCACAGCAGCACAAGACGCGTGGAATCAGACGTGGCGCGTCGGTTGATTCGGCGCAACACGGCCGCACCCGCCGCGCCGGTGGGCTTCGCGGATTGCCGCTCAACCCACCGTACAAGACCAAGACGCCGTCGCGAATCTACGGCCTGGTCGATGCCCGGCGAAGCCGGTCGTTGATCGCCAGCCCCAGCCCGCTGTCGGGCACGAGGTGGGCGTAGATCAGCTCCAGCCCCGCGGCGTCGAGCCGGCGCATCGCGGCGAAGAGGTTGGCCGCCGCCTGGCGCAGGTCCTCGGCCGGCGACAACTCCTCGACCGCGGCGAATCCCTTGGCGTAATCCTTGGCGTAGCCCGCGTCGTCTGGCGGGAGGCGCAGCATCAACAGCCCGACGCGCCGGCCCACGGGGTCGAAGGTCGAGCCCGCGCGGTGGAGCACGAGGGGCGTGTGCGGGGCGTAATGCCGGTCGAGCATGCCCGGCGACATCGCGGGTGAGCCGGCGCGCGGGCGGCGGGCGAGCGGGCCGATGAGGTCCTCGATGGTCTCCGCGGGCATGCCGCCGGGGCGCAGGAGCACCGGCGGGTCCTCCATGAAGGAGACGACGGTCGACTCGAGCCCGTGCTGGCAGGGGCCGCCGTCGAGGATCATGTCGACGGTGAGGCCGAGCTCCTGGAAGACGTGCATGGCGGTGGTGGGGCTGATCGCGCCGAAGCGGTTGGCGCTGGGTGCCGCAATGGGGACCATCGCGGCGGCGAGCAGCGCCTGGGCGACGGGGTGCGAGGGCACGCGCACCGCCACGCCGGGCAGGCCCGAGACGACGATGTCGGGCACGGTCGAGCGGCGGGGAAGGACGAGCGTGAGCGGCCCGGGCCAGAGCCGGTCGGCCAGGAGCTGGGCCTGCGCGGGAGTGGACTCCACCAAGTCGAACGCGGCCTCGGCGGTGGCGGCGTGGACGATCAGGGGGTCGAAGGAGGGTCGCCCCTTGACCTCGAAGATGCGGGCGACGGCGCGCGGGTCGAGCGCGTTGGCGCCTAGGCCGTAGACGGTCTCCGTGGGGAGGGCGACCAGCCCACCGGCGCGGATGAGCGCGGCGGCCTGCTCGACGGTGGCGGTGGAGGCGGGCTGGATGCGCGGGTCGCTGGGAGGCATGGGCCACATGGTACGGGTTTGCGGGCCCGGCGCGCAAGGGGCGGCGGAGGAGGCGAGAAGGTCCTCACTGCTCCGCCCAGCGGAGGTAAAGCTCGCGCAGGGCCTCGTGCAGGTTGCCGCGGTGCTCGGCGAAGAGGCTGTCGACGTCGACCTTCTCCCGCAGGGCCGGGGAGCCCGCCAGGAGTTGGTCGACGATCTCGCGCAGGAGCTGCGGGCTGGTCCGCGTCTCGATCAAGGTCGGGAGCCTGCCCGGGCGGTGGGCGGTGATGACCATGCCCGCGGCGGGGCGGGCCCGCGTGAGGGCCGAACGCCAGGCCAGCCAATTCAGGTTCTCCGCGCTGTCGACGAGGAGCACGTCGCCCGGGCCCAGGTCGCGCGGGACGAGGTCGGCCAGACGGACGCGGCGCGAGCCGGAGTCGAAGCGCTCGCGCGGATCGGGGACGCGCACGATCCGGGGGCGGAGCCCGCGTTGGACGAAGCGTTGGGCGAGGTCTTCGAGGAGCGTGGATTTGCCCGTGCCCTTGGGGCCGACGATCGCGGCCCGGCGGCCGAGGGCGTCGAGCCTCTTGAGCAACCCGGCCCAGTCCGATTCTTGCGGGCGAAAACGGATCTCGAGGAGGCGCTCGGAACGGAAAGGGTTGTCGCGGGCCTTCACCGCGTCGGTCCCTTGCCGTCGGCGTTGCGATCGGGCTGGCCGCCAAGGGTTGTCAGGTCGAGCTCCGCCCCGGTGGGGGAGACGACGATCTCAAGCCGGGTCGCGTGTTCGCCCGGGAGGACGACGACCTCCAGAGCCCACTGCAGCGAGATCAGCTTGCCCGAAAAGCTGTAGGGCCCCGCGGGCAGGGTGAAGGCGAACGGCTGGGCGTCGGCGGCAGAGGGGTTGTCGAAGCGCACGCGGTCGACCACGCCGACATCGCGGTCGCCTTTTCCGTCGGTGAACCAGAAGAGCCGGACCTCGACCGCGCCCGGCGCGGCTTCCATCTGCCACGTCGCGATGCCGGCGATGGGGCTGCCGGGCGCGAAGGATGTTTGGTTGTCGAGGGTTTCGATGCGGAGGTTGTTCATGCGGAGGCTCGCGAGTGCGTTTGGAGTGGGAGGACGACGATGCGGTATTCCTCACGGCGAGACCGCAGATCTGAAATTGTCACATCGACTTCGATATACCAGACGATCCGATTTCGTGGCGATTCGAATGAATGCATCGCACCGGACGGGATCGCCACATCGATCGTTTCTGTCCAGTTCGTGGAGATGGGCTTCGGTTTGCTCGCCGTGAGCCTTCGTGAATAGATGGTGTTCTTCGTGGTGCGAGACTTGTTGTCCTTGTCGAAGTAGTCAACTTCCTCACGGGCTTTGAGGTCAACGGCCCATTTCCGGATGGCGGATGGCCGTCTGGTGAACGCACATTCCAGCCGTGCCGTTTCTCCGGGGTGAAGCAAACCGGCGGACACGAAGACGTCGGGTTGTGGAACGAGGCATGTCCGAAGAAAGAAGGGCGAAATGATCAGAAGCGGGAGGATCACAAGGATGAAAGGGATCATGAGAATCGCGATCAACCAGCCCGAAGATCCAGGGGCTTTCATCAAGGTCAACCCGCAGAGGCAGAAAGCGGCGAGGCCACCAAAGATGCCGATCGCAATGCTCACCTGAAATAACAGATTCCAAGCGGAATCAATTGGACTGAGGGCGACGCGTCCGTTCGTGGATGTGGGCGGCGCAGGCAACCCGGCGATGTCGAGCGAACTGAGGCGCTCGGGGGCGGGCGCGGTGCCTGTCCTGGCAGGCGGATTGTTCCGCGGGAGATTGAGTTCGCGATGGCAACGAGACGCAGCGAACAGGCATAGCCCACCGATGCCCAACGGCGGAATCACAAGCAAGTCCAGCAGATGGATCCACCTGAACTCGCGCTCCAGCATTGCTTGGCTAGGGTCCTGAGGATTGACGTAGCAGGTTGTCTCGCTGCCGGCCGGATGCAGTTCGGTGATTTGCTTGGCCCGGTTGCCGGACGGCCCATCCGCGTCGCAATCGTAGCGGTCAGATCCGTGCGTCTTGCCGTTGATGACGTAGGTGTAATGAATCGCCAGTCGGAGTACAGGTCCGCGTCGGTTGGTCCCGGAGGGCACGATCGCACTGCTCTCGATCGTGCATCGCGTTGGTGTCCATGTCCTGGCGGCGAGAATTGTGACGACATTATTGAAAGAGAACAGGCCCCAGACTCCAAGACCAATGAAGAAGCATCCCATCAGAATGATGGGAAGGACGGCCATGAATGGCGAGCGTTTGCTCGACAAGGGCTTTGAAGATGGGTTCTTGAGCATGGTTGACACAGCGGATACCCAGAATTGGTGGACGGCTCTTTGATCTCACATCGGTTGAGATGGCTCGTCACCCGGTTGAGCGTGCGGGCGTCTTTGGAGCGGCTTACGGATGCGAATGTCGGGCGAGTTCATGTGGATGCCTGTGCTTCAGGGTTCGTCGCCGCCCCGGCCCCCGGGCGGCAGCACCACGATGCGGTACTCGTCCTTGATGTTCGGGAGGAACGCGACGTCGCCCGTGACGCGCAGCAGCCAGACGACCTTGTTGCGCGGGGCGTCGAAGGAGTGGATGGCGTCGGCGGGGATGGCCACTACGGCATGCCCGCGCCGATCGACGCCGAGGGGCGCGTCGGCGCTGTCGACGACGACCTGGGTGAAGAAGACGTTCTTGTCCGTTATGGTGTTGGTCCCGCGGCCGTAGGTCGCCTCCTCGCGGGCCTCAAGCGTGACCTGCCACGAGCGGAGCAGGCCGGTGCGTCCGACGAACGTGTATTCGAGGTCCGCACTTTCGCCGGGGGCGATCGAGCCCGCGGCGAGCGAGAGCCGGGCCCGGGGGCTGAAGAGGGCCATGAACTGGTAGGGCACCCAGAGGAGGGTGAGGAACCCGATGACGACGAAGGGGGTCATGCAGATCATCATGCCCCAGTCGAGTCGGCCTTGATACGCCTTGTAGAGGAAGATGGAGATGACCCCGTTCCAGACGGCGGTGAAGAAGATCGCGCTGATGAGGCCGCGCATGGGCGACGTGCTGCCCTTGAGCTCGGCGCGGCCGGTGATGGTGGAGAGCGGCAGCGGCGCGGGGAGGCCGGTGGTGTTCGCGGCCCGCGATTTGTTCGTGGAGAAGAGCGGGGCGTTGAGAGCGAAGGATCTGCGGAAGGAGATCGGCGGCGCGAGCCGCGTCTGCTTCCCGCGCTGGAAGGAACGGGCCGCGGAGACCACGCCGACGCCGCCGACCGCCACGAAGACCAACGGGAGCAGTCCCATGAGGTAGATCCATTGGAACCCGCGGTTGAGCACCACCTGCCCGGGATCCGCGGGGTTGATGTAGCAAGTCTTCTGGCTGCCCGGGGGGTGCTGGTTGACGATGTCGACCTTGCCGTCGTAGCCCGACGAGGAACTGCCGGGCATGAAGTCGTAGGCGTCGCTTTTGTAGCGCGTGCCGTTGACGACGTATTCGTAGCGGATGGCGACGCTGTAGGTCGGCCCCTTGCTTCCCGAGTGGCCCACGACCTGGCTGCTGAGGATCGTGCAGGTCGTCGGTGCCCACATCTGCGCACGGATGAGCGAAATGGCCGGCTTGACCAACAGCGGGTAGGTGGTGGCGATCCCCGCGAGGAGAAAAGCGCCGAAGAACAGGACCATGCAGCCCGCGGCGCTTTTCGGCGGATTGCCGCTGGAGATCGACTTGGCGGGATCGGAAGAGGTGAGCGGGGCCATGGAACGCCTCCGGAGGCACGGGGCACGGCACGCGACTTGCAAACAGCATATCGAATCGGCGCGGGTGCCCGTTCCTCCGATGTGGAGGCGGGAGCGCTGCCCAAGATTGTGGCGTGCGGGCGGGATTGCCCCGCGGCGGTCGGGCTGCTGTCAGGCAAATGGCGGTCCTATAATCGGCGCGGCGTGTTGCGTTCGCGTCCGGGGTCAGGGGCTTGGATGTCGTTGACGGACAGGAAAAACTTAGTTCAAGCGGTGCGGGCGTGGTGTTTCGGAAGCCCAACCCCACCGAACCCGACGGCGTACCGTCGGGATCAGTGGGCTTGATTCAGTTGCACACGGCTTCATGCCCGCGTTCGTCCAACCCTCCGCTTCACGCCGCGATAACACCGGCGCGTAAAACGGAGTTCTCCAAGGATCAAGAACACCCCTTGTTTGGACCGAAAAACCAGATAGGGAACGCGCCACGTGGGTTTCAAGGCGGTGTCGCCTTGGATGCGCGGGGCCCCAAAGACGTTGTTGTCGAGACCTTGCTGTGTCGCGACGGGCAACCGCCGTCGTTGTTTAGGAGGGAATGGATTCATGGCCAGCGCCCAGCCGCCTTACATCGTTTTCGGAAGCCCCTACATCGGGCAAGAGGAAGTCGACGCCGTCATCGCGACGATGCGCAGCGGCTGGATGGGCACGGGCCCGCGGACCAATGAGTTCGAGACGAAGTTCGCCAAGTACGTCGGCGCGAAGTACGCGGTGGCGGTCAACTCCTGCACCGCCGCCCTGCACGTCTCGATGCTCGCCTCGGGCGTCGGCGCGGGCGACGAGGTCATCACCACGCCGCTGACCTTCGCCGCCACGGCGAACGTGATCGTCCACGCCGGCGCGACGCCCGTCTTCGCCGACATCAACCGCGAGACGCAGAGCATCGACCCCGCCGAGATCCGCAGGAAGATCACCAAGAAGACCAAGGCGATCATCGCCGTCCACCTGCTAGGGCGCCCCGTCGACCTCGACGCCATCCACGCCATCGCCCGCGAGCACAACCTGCTGGTCATCGAGGACGCCGCCCACGCGATCGAGACCTCCTACCACGGCAAGAAGGTCGGCTCGATCAGCCCGCTGACCTGCTTCAGCTTCTACGTCACCAAGAACATGACCAGCGTCGAAGGCGGCATGATCACCACCAACGACGAGAAGCTCGCCGGGCTGATGCGCACCTACTCGCTGCACGGCCTGTCGCGCGACGCCTGGAGCCGCTTCAGCGACAAGGGCTACAAGCACTACGAAGTGGTCCTCCCGGGCTTCAAGTACAACATGACCGACCTGCAGGCCTCGATCGGCCTCTGCCAGCTCGAGCGCGTGCCCGGGTGGCTCAAGGTCCGCGACGTGCTCTGGGAGCGGTACAACAAGGCCTTCGCCGACCTGCCGGTCTTCGCCCCCGCCAAGGACGAGCCCAACACCGTCCACGCCCGCCACCTTTACACCCCGCTGCTCGACATCGACAACATGACCATCGGGCGCGACGAGGTGATGGGCGAGCTGCACAAGCGCGGCATCGGCTCGGGCGTCCACTACCGCGCCCTGCACCTGCACGAGTACTACCGCAAGACCTGGGGCTACGAGCCCGACGACTTCCCCAACGCCCGCTGGGTGAGCGACCGCACGCTCTCGCTGCCCTTCAGCGCCAAGCTCAGCGAGGAGGAGATCGTGCGGATCATCGACACCTTCCGCGACGTGGTGGGCGGCGCCCGCCGCAAGGGTTCCGCCGGCAAGCCCGCGACGACTGCGGCGCGGAGCTGATCAGCATGAGAGTTGTGTTCCTCGTTCCCGACCTGGACAACGGCCCCATCGCCCAGATGCGCCACAAGCTCATGCAGAGCAAGGCGCGGCGGTTCATGCCCAAGCCCCCGATGAGCGTCAACGCGACGTTCGGCGGGACGCTCAACATCATGCGCCACGCCGCCGTCGTGCGCGACCTGGGCAAGGAACTCGGCGTCGAGGCCGTCCTCGCCACCGAGAGCGGCAAGGACACCTACACCGACAAGTGGGGCATCCGCGGGCTGAAGTACATCGCCTGGGCCGACCTCGCCAAGGGCGATGTCGCCCTCATCCCCGACCTCTACGTCCCGATCATCGACAAGCTCAAGAACGTCGCCATCGCCTACCTCCAGGCGCCCACGCAGCTCCACCGCCCGTTCGAATACAAGCGGCCCAACGTCCACCTGTGGACCGACTCGCCCTTCATGGTCGAGAAGGTGCACAAGGCCTATCCGGGCAAGGAGCCGGTGATCATCCCCAACGTCGTCGACTCGGGGATGTTCCCGTTCATCCCGCAGGAGAAGCGCAAGGCCGGCTCGCTCTTCGTCTTCCCGCGCAAGGGGCCCGACTTCATCGACGCGACCGTCAAGGCCTACGCGGCGATGGGCGGGACGTACTGGAAGCCGGAGTGGGTCGACGGCGTGACGATCCACGAGCTGGCGATGAAGATGCGCGAGCCGCAGGCGTTCCTGGCCTCGGCCGACAGCGAAGGCTGCGCGCTCCCGCCGCAGGAGTGCATGGCGGGGGGCATCGTGGTCGTGGGCAAGCACGCCCAGGGCGCGAACTTCTGCATGGTCCACGGCGAGACCTCGCTGATCGCCAACACGCCCGAGGAGGCCGCCAAGTGCCTCCGCGACGCCGAGGACGCGGGGCTCCGCACCCGACTCGCGGAGAACGGCTACAAGGCGATCTCGCGCTTCTTCCCCCAGGCCGAGCCTTCGCAGGTCTGGAGGGATTTCCTGGCGAAGCACGGATGAGCGGTCGAACCGAGGCCCCTCGCGGCTAGCCATGGAAACTCCCCAGCCCCCATCCCAGGAGCCCGCGCCAGGCGACTCGCGCCCGCGCGCGGCGGGCTACCTCACCCAGCCGCACACTCCCTCCGACGAAGAGGCCCCGACCGTCGAGACCGCCGACGTCGCGCCTCCCGACGACGCGCAGCCCGACCCCGCCGCGCCCCCGATGCGCAAGAAGGCCATCGGCGCCGGCATCTGGGTCCTCGCCGGCTTCGGCCTCTCCCAGTTCATCCGCCTGGTCACCAACATCATCCTCGCCCGCATCCTCTTCCCCGAGGTCTTCGGGACGATGGCGATCGTCAACGTCTTCATGCAGGGCCTGGCGATGTTCTCCGACATCGGCATCGGGCCCAGCCTCGTGCAGAGCAAGCGCGGCGAGGAGACCGACTTCCTCAACACCGCCTGGTCGATCCAGGTCGTCCGCGGGCTCTGCCTCTGGGGCGCGTCGATTGCGCTGGCCTGGCCCATCGCCGTCTTCTACGGCGAGTCCGACTTCGCCCGCCCCGACAGCTTCCTCTACATCATCCCCGCCATGGGGTTCACGGCCGTGCTCTCGGGCTTCGAGTCGACCTCCATCCAGCGGCTCTACCGCCACATCAAGATGGGCAAGCTCGTCGGGCTCGAGCTGATCACGCAGGTCTTCAGCGTGATCATCATGATCGACTGGGCCGTGACCTTCGGGCCCAGGACCGGCGCGTGGGCGATGGTCATGGGCGGGCTGGGGCGCGGCGTGGTGCGCACGGCCATGAGCTACCTCTACATGACCGAACACAAGCACCGCTGGTGCTGGAGCGCCGACTGCCGGGCGGAGCTCTTCAAGTTCGGGCGCTGGGTCTTCGGCAGCACGCTCATCGCCTTCCTCGCCACCCGCGGCGACCGCATGGTCTTGGGCAAGTGGCTCGACCTTGCCCACCTGGGCTTCTACTCCATCGCCCTGGGGCTCGCCTCGATCACCGAGGACGTGCTCGACCGCGTCGCGACGCGCGTGCTCTTCCCGGTCTTCAGCAGGCTGCAGGGGCAGGACGCTTCGTCGATGCGCGGGAAGCTGATGAAGGCCCGCGCGGCCCTGATGCTGCTCTTCCTCCCGCCGCTGTGGGTCATGGCGATCTTCGCCGACCCGATCATCCACTGGCTCTACAAGCCCGAATACGCGCCCGCCGGCGCGATGCTGCAGATCCTCTCGATCGGCATGGTCATGGGCTGCGTCAACAACTCCGCGGCCGGCATCCCGCTCGCCATGGGCGACTCCTTCCGCCCGATGGTCGGCGTCGCCTGGCGCTCCGTCGCGCTCTACCTGGCGATGTTCGTCGGCGGCTGGCTCGGCGGCGAACGCGGGCTGATCATCGGCGTCGCGTCGGTCGAGCTGCTCTGCTGGCCGATCAACAGTTGGATGCTCGCCAAGCACCGCATCTGGACGCCGGGGATCGAGATCCTCGCGATCCTGGTTTCGGCCGCGGTGATCTGGGCGGGGATCCACTTCCATTGGGAAGCGATGTTCCTTCCGCGCTGAACTGGGGATTTGAACTTCCGGCGCGCAAAAACCCCCACGGAACACGAAGGAGTACCTTCGCGATCCGTGGGCTTGAAGCCATCTTGACTCAGTCCAACACCAAGCCCATCGATCGCGTCGGTACTCCGACGCGTTCGGTGGGGTTTCGCGCCCGTTGGCTCAAAAGATCAACTGCGCCTCACTTCGCCCCAGGCGTCGCCGCGGCGGCGAAGACGCCCCACATGCGGCCCTCGTTGCTCGAGATGCCGAAGACGACCTCGTTGTCGCCCTTGAGCCACGGCACGGCCGCGCTGTACTGCCCCGCGATCGCCGGGTTGGTCGCCTCGGGGCGCGTGTCCACCGCCGAGCCGTTCACCCAGACGCGCACCGGGCCGTCGGCCCCGTAGACCAGCGAGCCGGGCCCGGTCTTGCCCGCCTTGACCTTCCCGCGGAGGAAGACCAGGCCGTGCTTGCCCTCGTGGATGAAGCGGATGTCGGCGAAGCCGTCGCCGGCGTTGGCCTTCACCTTGGTCTTCAGCGCGCCGTTGGTCGGGGGCGTGACCTTGCGCAGGTCGGCCGCGGGCTGGAGCGGGCTGGCGACGAAGGCGGTGATGATCTTGGCCTTCTTGTCCGTCGCCCACTTCTTGGGGGCGGCGGCGGCGTCCTTCCCGCTGATGCGGGCCGCGCCGGTCCACTTGTTCACGCCCAGGTACTCGCCCTTGCGCTTGACGGCCTCGATGCGGGCCTTCGCCCCGGGGATCGACGCCTTGTACTGCGGGAGCCACTTGGCCTGCGCGACGAGCATCTCGTCGGTCATCTGCGAGATCTCCTCGGGGTCGCAGACCGCGCCGGTGAGCGGGTCCATCATCATCGCCTGCTTGAGCAGGTTGACGTCGCCGCGGACCGCCGCCTCGACCGCGAGCCGCTGCACGTTGATCGACGAGGTGCAGACGGCCGCGCAGCCCAGCGGGAGGTCGCCCACCAGCGGGATGCTCACGCCGTTCTTGTCGACATAGCCCGGCACCTCGACCGCCGCGTCGTTCGCGAGGTTGGAGATCGCCCCCTTGTTGATCACGATGAAGTGGCCGCGGTAGGGGCGCCCGGTCTCGAGGGCCTCGATGATGTAGCTGCCGTGCTCATGCCCGCGCGACTCGGGCTTGAGCTTCGCGCCGGCGGTCTTGAGCGACTCCTTGTAGTCGCGCTCGAACCAGTTGCGGTTGTCGGTGCAGACGCGGAGGTAGCCGCCGGTCTCGCCGTTGATCCACGAGGAGAGGTCGATCCACTTGCAGATGTCCTTGGCCCGCTTGCGGTACCAGGGGACGTACTCGGAGAGGTGTCCGTTGGATTCGGTCGAGTAGTAGCCGAAGCGCTTGAGCATGTCGATGCGGACCTTCTCGGTCTTGGAGTAGTGCGGGTGGCGCTCGAAGCCCTCGAGGAGGCGGGGCGTCCAGTCCTCGCCGTTGTAGCGGACCTGGGTGTACCAGGTCTGGTGGTTGATGCCGGCGCAGATGATGTCGACGTCGTGCGGCTTGACGTTGACGTAGCCCTTGTCCTCCTGCTTCTTGTTGCCGTTGACCAGGAGCTTGATGACCTCGGTGATCTGGTGGTGCCCGCCCATGACGCCGTGGCAGAGGCCGATGGTGTTGACCTTGCCGTGCTGGTTCGCGGCCCAGACGTTCATGCAGTTGGGGTTGGCGTAGTTGAGGAAGAGGGCGTTGGGCTTGGAGACCTCGCGGATGTCGCGGCAGAAGTCGAGGATCGCGGCGATGTTCCGCTGGCCGTACATGATGCCGCCGGCGCAGAGCGTGTCGCCCACGCACTGGTCGACGCCGTACTTGAGCGGGATGTTGACGTCGGTGGCGAAGGACTCGAGCCCGCCGATGCGCACGGCCGAGATGATGTAGTCGGCCCCGTCGAGCGCCTCGCGGCGGTCGGCCGTGGGCGTGACGGTGGCGGCGAAGCCGTTGCCCTCGATGTCCTTGCGGCAGAGCTGCGCGGTCATCTGGAGATACTTCGGGTTGATGTCGTTGAAGGTGAACTTCGCGTCCTGCAGTTCGGGGACGGTGAGGATGTCGCGGAAGAGCCCGCGCGTGAAGGTGAGGCTGCCGGCGCCGATGAACGCGACTTTGATGGCCATGGAGCGGGGTCCTTGGGGGTGCGTGAGGATGGACGGATCAAGCCGTCCATCCTTGGAACGAAGGACGGGCATTGTAACGCGAGTGCGATTCTCGGACCTCGCGGGCGGGCTTTCTCGTCGGCGTTTTTGTTGCAACTGCGCGATCGGGCGGGTATCGATGAGGTGGACGCTCTCTCGCTGAAAATGTGACGCAAGTTTTGACGCAAGCTGTGACGCAGGAGAAGCCATGCCCACCGCCGCGACGCTCCCCCCGATCTTCCTCACGCCCGAGCAGATCTGCCAGTTCCACCGCGAGGGGTTCCTCGTGGTCGAAAACCTCACCACGCGCGACGACCTCAATCGCGTGCAGGAGCTGCTCGACGGGCTCTTCGCGCGGTTCAAGGAACTCCCGCCCGAGCTGGCCTTCGACCTGGGCGACAAGAAGCACCACACCGGCGAGCTGGTCACGCCCCAGATCAACGTCGCGGTGCGATTCGAGCTCCGGCTCAAGGAGACGCTGGTCTTCGAGCGTTCGCTGGAGGTCGCCCGCCAGCTCCTCGGGCCCGAGGCCGCCTACTCCTACGACCACGCGATCTACAAGCCGCCGCAGAACGGGCGCGAGGTGCCGTGGCACCAGGACCTCGCCTACGGGCGCAACCAGCGCGCGGTCTGCTTCAACGCAAACTTCTGGATTCCCCTGCAGGACGCGACGATCGAGAACGGCTGCATGCAGTTCATCCCCTGGAGCAACCAGGGCGACTTGCTCAAGCACCGCCCCATCGGCGGCGACCCGGCCGTGCATACGCTCGAGGTCGACGAGCCGCTCGATGCCTCGAAGGCGGTGGCCTGCCCGCTCAAGGCCGGCGGCGCGACGATCCAGCACGGCAAGACGCTGCACTACACGGGGCCAAACCGCACCGACGCGCCGCGACGAGCGTGGATCATCAACTTCGGCTACCCGGTGGGGAACACGTGGCAGAAGGGGTGAGGCGGCATTGTTAGCCGGAAGCGCAAGCGACGGAGATTTCCGGGGCGCTCTCAAACGGCAATCTGATCAGAGCCGGACACTGTGTGTCCGTCCATCGGGCGCGCAGCGGTACTCCGCTAGCGCGACGTGCCGATCTCGCAGGGGCGTCCCGGTTTTGATCGTAGATCCATCGACAGCGTCTGCCGAGGGCATCCCGCGCTTCCCGCGCCGCGATGGCTACCAACGAGACGCGCGAGCGGAGTACCGCTGCGCGCCCGATCGACGGGGACACAGTCCCCGGCTCTGATCAGGCTTCGCCTGATGAAAAAGACAAGCATCCGTATGACAAACGCCGCGCGAACCCGTCTCGCTCAAGTCAACCCCACCGTCAGCGGCGTGGGCTGCGGGCGGGTGACGTGCGTGGGCTCGATGGCGAGCTGCAGCGGGCGGCGGAGCCCGCCCTTGGGCGGCATCCCGTCCCGGTCGACGATGCTCTGGATGGCGAAGATGCCCTCCATCAGCGTCTCGGGGCGCGGCGGGCAGCCGGGCACGTAGACGTCGACGGGCACGAACTGGTCGATGCCCTGCACCACGGCGTAGGTGTCGAAGACCCCGCCCGTTGAGGCGCAGGCGCCCATCGAGATCACCCACTTGGGCTCGGTCATCTGCTGGTAGATCCGCTGCAGCACCGGCAGCATCTTCACCGAGACGCGCCCCGCGACGATCATCAGGTCGCTCTGCCGCGGGCTGAAGCGCATCACCTCGGCCCCGAACCGCGCGAGGTCGAACCGGCTCGACGCCGTCGCCATCAGCTCGATCCCGCAGCAGGCGGTCGCGAAGGGCATCGGCCAGAGCGAACTCCGGCGGCACCAATTGATCGCCGTCTGGAGCTTGGTGGTGAGGACCATGTCCTGGGGCAGGGCGGTTTCAATACCCATCGCTGATGCCATCCATGGGCCAGCCTCGCGGAGCGGGGCCAAGCCCGAATCATCGAACGGGAAACGTCACGCGATCATTCTAAGGTCCGCCGCGGGAAGGGCAAAAGCGGACGAGTGGAATAGGGGGTCCACTTGATTCCCACGCCGCGGCGACAGCCTCTTCTCCCATCAGGCGCAGCCTGATCCGAGACGGACACTGTGTGTCCGAATGCCGGGCGAGGCGGTACCCCGCCCGCGCGAATCGCCGGCCGCCATGGACCGCATGGGTTCACGCGAGACCTGCGCTAAAAGGCTTGTTTCCGAATGCCCAATCTGCTCTTGATTGCGCCATCGACAGGCGACACAGTCGCCGGCTCTGATCAGAAAGCCCGCGCGCTCCAAGGCGGCTTTGACGCGGGAATCAACCGGAACCCGCCTAAACCGGCCTTTTCCTTCGAGTCGTCGGCATTGCCTCGACGATCGTCGCGGGCTAAAATGATCGCCCTCCGCCCGCCTGACCCCGCCGGTTGCCACCCCGCAGAACGATCAAAATGGCTGAATCACGCTCGACCAGTGTGGCGATCCTCATGGCGAAGCGCCGGCAGAAGAAGAAGCCGGCCGCGGTCGTCCTTGCGCTGGTCGCGATCTTCGGCACGGTGGGCGTGATGGTTGCGTTGATCGTGATCCGCCTGCGCGAGGGGCCCAAGCCGGCGACGGAAACCGTGGTCGTGGACGACGACCCGTCCCCGCCGAAGGTCGAGACGCGCCGCGAGATTCCCTCGGCCGAGCCCTCCGCGGACCGGTTCCGCAAGGCGCCCGACGCCACGTCATCCGAGCCCGCTTCGCCCGCGCCTGCCGACACATCGCAGGGAAGTCCTTCCGCGCCGACGGCGACCGACACGGCCCCGTCCGAATCCCCCGACGAGCAGGCCGCCGCCAACGCGGTCCCCGAGGAGACGGTCGCCGCGGCCCCGCCGCCGCAGACCCAGCCGGTCGACCACTCCAACGACCGCGTGGCCTCGTTCTTCGGCGTCGACGTGAAGGACCGGGAGTTGAACCACCCCAGCCCCAAGCCGCCGCCGCTGGATGATCCGAAGGACAAGACGCATCACAAGCGGAAGCCGTGACGTCGTGCGTCAGGCGCTGCGATGGATCACGCGCAGATGCGGCGAGCAGCTTCTTCTCATCAGGCGCAGCCTGATCCGAGACGGACACTGTGTGTCCGAAGACAGGGCGAGGCGGTACTCCGCCCGCACGGCTCGTCGGCCGCCATCCACCGCGTGGTCTCGCGCGGGACCTGCGCCACCACCATTTTTGCCGAGCGAGTCATCTGCTCTCGGAGGCGTCAACGACGCGGGCACGTCGCGCGGGCGGAGTACCGCCTCGCCCGTTCTTCGGCGACACAGTCGCCGTCTCTGATCAGAAAGAGCGTTTCGACAGGCCCCCGGAAGGGAAGAGGGGGCCCGAGCCGGACTCACCGCGTCGCCTGCGCGGCCGACGTCGCCTTCAGGATCGCCCGCTCGACGGGCGATTGCTCCGCGGGGTTCGCGCGCGACAAATCCATCGGCTTGCGCAGCGGAAACGTCTTGTTGGTCAGGATGCGCACCCGCGGGCCGGTGTTCGGGCTCGCGCTGTGCAGCATCAGCGGGTGCATCAGCGCCACGTCGCCCGGCTCGCCGGTGATCTCCAGCACGCGCGGGCGAGGCAGCGCCGCCACCTTCTGGCTGATCTCCCCGGGCTTGAGCCCCTCGGGCTCGGCCGCGGCGAGGAACCGTGCGGCCTCGAGATGCGAGCCCAGGCTGATCGCGGTGCCCCCGTCGCCGGGGCGGATCTCCGAGAAGATCAGGATGCCCAGCAACCCCTGCTCGGGTGAGTTGAGGTGGTGCTGGTGCCCGCCGTCGACATGCCAGCCCGACTCCGGCGCCTTCCACGGCGGCTTCTGGTGCCCCGGGAAATAGATCGGCCACCAGCCCGAGCGCATCGGCACCAGCCAGCGCCCGCGCCCGAGCAATTGATCGACGGCCCCGCGGAGTTTCTCGGTGTAGACCGCCTCGAAGGGCATGTGCCAGAGGAATTGCCGGAGATGGATGAACGCCTTGTCCCACGTCTCGGGCTTGTGGGCGTCGTAGCCCATGGCCGCCCAGACGTCGGGGAGGATCAGCTCCGCCAAGTCGCGCGGGAAGGCCTTGCGGACGACGACGTAGCCATCGTCGACGAACTGCTCGATCTCGGCGGGGGAGAGGACGGGCATGGGGGAATTGTCGGCCTTCGGAAGGCGGGAGTCCAACGCAATCAATCGTGCGTCGACGTCTCGCTGACCATCTGCCCCGTGCCTTCGGAATCCTCCGGCGGGTGGGGCGGGATGCCCATGTAGACCAAGCTCTGCTCGATGAGCCGGCGGGCGGCGGGGGCCGCGACGGTGCCGCCGAAGTGGCCCTTCTCGCGGTTGGGATGGTGGATCACGCAGGCGACGACGATGCGGGGGTCGTCGAGCGGGGCGCCGCAGATGAAGGAGGCGACGAAGGCGTTGGTGATGTACCCGCCGTGGGGCCCGGCGATCTGGGCGGTGCCGGTCTTCCCGAAGATGTCGTACATCGGGCTGTCGGCCTTGCGCCCGGTGCCCTCGGTGACCACGCGGCGGAGGACCTCGCGGGTGTGGGCGGCGATCTGCGGGTTGAGCAGCCGGCGGAACTTCGGCAGGTCGTCGGGGTTCGAGAGGTCGCGCAGGCGGATCGTGGGGCTCACCAGGTAGCCGCCGTTGGCGAAGGCGGCGAAGCCGCGGCAGATCTGCATCGCGGTGACGGAGACTTCCTGGCCCATCGGGACGCTGGTGATGGAGTAGGAGGTCCAGTACTTCGAGGGGCGGACCTTGCCGGTGATCTCGCCGGGCAGGCCCGTGCCGGTGGGCGTTCCGAAGCCGAAGGCGCGGACGGCGTCGTAGAGCTTGTCGGCGCCCATGCGCTGGCCGACGATCGCCATGCCGATGTTCGACGACTTCACCAGCACCTCGTCCCAGGTGACGGTGCCCGCGGGGTGGGCGTCGTGCAGCCGGCGGCCGGCCGAGGTGACGTAGACGCCGCTGGAGGTGCAGTTGAGGTATTCGCCGGGCGAGGCGAACCGGCCCTGGGTCGCCATCGACCAGATGAAGGGCTTGAAGGTCGAGCCGGGCTCGTAGGTGTCGGTGATCGCGCGGTTGCGGCGCTTCTCGGGCTTGGTGATGCCGAAGTCGTTGGGGTCGACCTGCGGGTAGTTGGCGATCGCGAGGATCTCGCCCGTCGCCGGGTCCATCGCCACCATCTCGCCCGACTGGGCCTCGTACTGCTTGCAGGCCTGGATCAGCTCGTTCTCGGCGAAGGCCTGGATGGTCAGGTCGATCGAGAGGCGGACGGACTTGCCGTCGGTGGGCGGGGTGTACTGCCCGTTCTCGATCCAGAGGGCGTGGTGGCGGGCGTCGCGGAAGAAGGTCATCGAGCCGGCCTTGCCGGCCAGCTCGCTGTCGAACGCCTTCTCGACGCCTTCGATGCCGTGGCCGTCGATGTTGCGGAAGCCGACGATCTGCCCGCCCAGCGCGCCCTGCGGGTAGTCGCGGGCGAGGTGGGCGTCGGTGCCGAGCCCCTTGAGGGAGATCTGCGAGATCTTGGCGGCGCGGGTGTCGTCGAGCCGGCGGTCGAGCAGGACGTAGCGGCGCTCGGAGTTGGCCCCGACGCGCTGGTCGATGAAGGCGGAGTCGTAGCCCAGGTCGGAGGCGACGTGCTCGGCGAAGGTGCTGGGGTCCTCGATCAGGCCGGGGTCGACGTAGAGCTGGATCGCGGCCCGCGAGGTGGCGAGCAGGCGCCCCTTGCGGTCCTCGAGGTTGCCGGGCCTGCCGAGGAACTTGACCTGGCTCTTCTGCGAGCCGACGAGGGCCTTGATGCGCGGCGGGGCATTGGTCTGGAGCTGGTAGACCCGTCCGAACAAGCCAAGGAAGCCGAGGGTGACTAGCGTGATCATCGCCCGGCCGACGACCAAGGCCCGGCGGGCGCTCTCGTCGGGCGTCGAGAGCTGGGGGCCACGCTCGGCTCCGGGGGCGGCGTCGGCGTCGCGGCGGTAGCCTCCTCGGCGGCCTCCGCGCGGGCGGCGGCGAGCAGCGGGAAGTCGTCGGCGGGATCGCCGGGGATCGTGCGTTGGACAGGGGTGGGGGAGGCGGTGGGCGGGACGTTGTTGGACGCAGCTTCCGGGGGCGTCGCTTGCGCGGATTCACCCTCGGCCGAGGGGGTTTCGGGGGCGGTCGCATCCTTGCGTCGGCCGAAGAAGAAGAATCTCATGGGCGATTCGGATTCAGGAAAAGTGCGTCAATCATCGGCACGGTGCGGACGGGCCTGGGTGAGCGACGAGGGGCGGTTCTGCGGGGCGTGCGGACGTGCGCCGGGGTTTCCGCCCTTCGCGGGCGGCGTGGGCTCGACGGGGTTCCCGGCGTTGGGTGTCGCGGATTCAAGCTTCAGGTGGGCCCGGTCGATCGCCTTCGCCAACGCCGGGGGCTCGACGTGGTCGGCGATCTTGACTTGGAGGTCCCACATCTTCTGGCGGGATTGGTCGATCTGGTGGTGCAGCCGCGCCATCTCGTTGGTCATCTCCAGCCGCTGCTGGCGGTAGCTGAGGACCAGCACCGCGACGGCCGCGAAGAAGACGATCACCGTGAGCGACTTGAGGAACATGGCTTGCCTTGGCCGATTCAGTCGGCACGTCCACGGCGGGCGGCTTGGCGGAGTGCCATGGAAGCCGGCCCGGCGATGAACGCCGACCTAGATTCTATCGGCTCGAAGCGGGGGGAATAACCAATTCCTGACCCACACGAAGTTGCTGCTGCCCGGCCAAGGCGGCCCGGTTCAGGTCGAAGATCCGCGGCCACTGGTTGGAGTCGCCGAGCATCTGCTGGGCGATGCCCTGGAGCGAGTCGCCGGGCTGGATGGTGTAGGTCCGGACGGCGGCGGGGGCGGCGGGGGCCGGGGTGGCTCGGTCGGCCGGGCCGGAGCCGGGCCACGGGGTGCCGGGGCGGGTGACGGGGGTGGCCGGGGGCATGCTGGCGGTGGGACGCGGGGCGGGGGTGACGACTCCCGAGGTGGAGCCGGCGGCGGGCTGCGGCATCACCGGACGAACGCCCGTGGGCAGGGGGTTGGCCGTGCGGACGGGGCCGGTCACGAGCGTCGCGGGGCGGGAGGGCGGGGCGACGGACGATCCGGCGGTCGAGACGGTCGCCGTGGAGCCGGCCGAGCCCGCGACGGGGGTGATCTCGCTGCGGGGCGTGAGGCTGGCGCGGGATTCGGGCAGGCGGAGCTCCATCCCGATCTTCAGGTCCTGGGCCTTGTGGAGCTTGTCCTTGTTGGCTTCGAGGATGTCGAGCCAGCGGTCGCGCGAGCCCAGGTGGCGGGCGGCGAGCGTGGCCAAAGTGTCGTTGGGCTGGACGCGGATCGTCCTGCTGCTCCCGCGGACGGGCTGCGAGGGCGTGCTGCCGGCCGTATTGCCGGAATCAGTCAGGCGCGGGGCGGTGGGAGCCGGGGCGCCGGCCTGCGCGGGAGTCTGGCCGGGGGTTTGGCCCGGCAGCGCGGGGATCAGCAGGTTCATGCTGTCCTTGAGCTGGCCTTGCGGGCCGACGGCGCTGGCGTTGGCTTCCTGGATCCGTTTCCACTCGGAGGTCTTGCCGTAGTACTGCTTGGCGATGCTGTAGAGCGTCTCGCCGTGCTTGACGGTGTGTTGCGCGAGGGCGACCGGGCCGGGGGTGGGGGTCGGCGTCTGTGTCGGCGAAGCGGGGCCGCGGGCGATGGAGGTGTCGGGCGGCGTGGGGCGGCGCTCGATCTGCTGGTCGTTGTTGGGCACGGGGAACGACGGGCCGCTGGGGGCGCCCGGGCCGCCGGTCGGCGCAGGGGGACGGATGGTGGAGGTCGCCCCTTCGCCGGGCATGGGCAACGGGCGCGAGCGCTCGGTGGTCCGCATGCCGTTGATGGCGTCGGCGGGGGTGTTGGCGGCCGCCTCGGCGGGGCGGGAGTTCACGCCCCGTTGGGCGTCGCGGGCGAAGCCGATCAGGGGGGCGGGCTGCTGCTGGTTCACCACCGAGAGGTGGTCGCTGACGATGATCCCGATGAGCAGGATCACACACATGCCGACCAGCAGTCCGACTTTCGTTTCGCGTGCCATGAGCCATCCATCCTTGTGGGCTCGATCCGCCGACCTTGGCGGGATCATCGATCAATTAAAGCGGCGGTCGGCTAAGTTGTCGAGTCCCGTTGTCGAGTCCAGTTTTTGCCTGCGTAGCTTGCTGAGTCCGTTGCCGAATCGCGTGCGGCGGAACCGTTCCATTCGATCGCCCGGAGCTTGGCCGAGCGGCTGCGGGGGTTGTCGCGGCGCTCGTCGTCGCCGGCGACCACCGGCTTGGGCGTCAGTCGCCTCGCCACGCCGTCCCGGTGCAACCCGGCGAAGGCGTGCTTGACGAGCCGGTCTTCGAGAGAGTGGAAGCTGATGATGACGGCCCGGCCCCCCTCGCCCATCAGTCCCGGAAGCTCGCTGAGCAACCGTTCGAGCGCCCCGAGTTCCTCATTCACCGCGATCCGAAGCGCCATGAATGTCCGTGTCGCCGGATCCATGCGGGATTGGGCCGCCCTCCCACCGCCGTATGCCTCCCTCACCAGTTGCGCCAACTCCGATGTCTTAAGGATCGGTGATGTCCTGCGCGCTTCCACAACTTTTCGCGCGATTTTTCGGCTCATCGGCTCCTCGCCGTACCGATAGATCACGTCCGCCAGCTCGCGCTCCGGCAAACGGTTCAACAGGTCGGCCGCGGTTTGTCCCAGGTCCGGGTCGAGCCGCATGTCGAGCGGCCCCTCCGCGGCGAAGGAGAGCCCGCGGGCCGGATCGGTCATCTGGTTCGACGCGAAGCCCAGGTCGGCCAGCAGCCCGTCGACCCGGCCGATGCCCAGCGCGTCGAGGGCCGAGCGGGCCGCGGCGAAGTTGCTCCGCACTACGTCGACCTGAACTGCGTCGACCCGCGCCGGAGCGCCGGCCAGGGCCTCGCGGGCGAAGTCGAGGTTCAGCGGGTCGACGTCGAGGCCGACGTAGCGCCCGCCCGGGGCGAGATGGGGCGTGATGAGCTTCGCGTGCCCGGCCCGCCCGAGCGTGCAGTCGAGGATCACCCCGCCCGGCTTGGGCGCGAGGTATTCGAGCACCTCCGCGGGCAGGACCGCGACGTGGCCGGTCGGCCCGGTGCTGGAGGGCAGCCCTAGGGGGCCCGGGGCTTGGGAGGCCAGGTCGTCGTCGGGGTCGGTGGAGTCCGGGGAGTCCGGGGAGTCCGGGGAGTCGGTCGGTTCGTCGGGTTTGGAGGCCATGCCTCGTTATAGCACGGCGAGGGCGAGATGTTTTCGCGGGAGCCGTGCGTAGAATTGCCCGCCATGACCCACATGCCCGAATACACGATGCAGGTCTATTTCGCCGGCGATCCCTTGCCGCCCGAGGCGACGGAACTTTTCGGCGCGGAGGTCGATAAGGCCTGGGCCAACGCGGCGACCGCGGCCGAGGGGCCGGGGCCCGGACGCCCGATGCCCGCCTGCGTCGCCGCGACGACCGACGGCCAATGGCTCGCGGGCCTCTTCATGCTCCTGGAACTCGACGACGCCCCCGAGACCGGCCAGCCGCAGCGGGTGGCGTCGATCCGGCACTTGATCGTGCCTTCGGAATTCCGCGGGCGCGGTCTGGCGGGGCGCCTGCTCCGCCGGGCGTCGAGCGTCGCCAAGGAGTCTGGCTGCGCCCGCATCCGCAGCACCGCGGGTTGGGGTTGCCCGGACCACCTGATCATGTACGACCGCCTGGGCTACACGAAGGCGCCGGGAGTCGATAGGCCGTACTTGGTCACGCGCGGCCTCGAGCGGGTGTGAAGCCTGATCAGAGCCGGACACTGTGTGTCCGTCGATCGGGCGCGCAGCGGTACTCCGCTCGCGCGAATCGCCGGATGCCATCCAAGACCCGGGAAGCCGATGACGCCAGCGTCATAGCCTGTCGATGTGGCGCCAAGGTGAATTGTGCCCCGCCTGCACGTGCGGCACGTCGCGCGAGGCGGAGTACCGCCTTTCGCCCGATCGACGGGGACACAGTCCCCGGCTCTGATCAGAACCTTCGTCCCCCGCTCACCACTTCTGCGATTCCGCGAAATCCGGCGAAGGCTTCTCGTCCGGGTCGGACCCGACGCGCACCCGCCCCTCCATCCCCGCGCAGCCCGCGACGACGCCCACGAGCACCATCGCGGCGACCACGGCGACGACAACATCAAAGACGCCACGCGGCCGACGGCGACGCGGCACGGGATCGAGACGGATCTGAATCATGGCTTCCCCGGAATTCACCCCGCCGCCGCGGCGACGTCGTGCAGCTTCGTGTTCACCCGCTCGATCCCCTGCAGGATGTCCCGCGCGCTCTTGAACGGCGGGTTGTTCGGGTCGCTCGGCGTCATGATCGTCGTCGTCAGCTTCGCCAGGGCCCGGGCCTCGGCGCCGTCGGGCACGTAATGCACCAGCGCCTTCAGGTCCGGGTGCAGGTGCGACTCGTTCATCTCCACCGCGAGGCAGAAGAGGTCGACCGCCTTGTCGACGCGGTTGAGCCCCCGGCTGATCGCGCTCGACGTCACCTTCCCCTTGCGCGTCATCTTCGCCAGCCGCTTCTGGCTCTCCGAGGTGTACATCATCTCGTCGAAGAGCGTCTGGAGCATCTTGCTCTGCTGCAGGTCCTCGTCGACGCGGACGGCCGACCCGAAGTCGACGAAGCCCACGCCCTTCTCGGTGATCACGAAGTTGTCGAGGCGCAGGTCGAGGTGGATGATCCCCGCGCGGTCGTGCAGGGCCTGCAGCAGGTCGGCCCCCTGGCGGGCGAACTCGATCTGCGAGATCGGCTCGCCCCCGTTGCGAAGCCAGCTCAGGTGCAGCCGGCGGACGAAGCCGCGTTCGTCCTTCTCCGTGCCGAGCACCTTGGGCACGCGGTCGTTGT
Source organism: Planctomycetota bacterium (assembly GCA_026386955.1). GTDB lineage: Bacteria > Planctomycetota > Phycisphaerae > Phycisphaerales > Phycisphaeraceae > JAPLMQ01. Next base: position 1,112 of record JAPLMQ010000208.1, on the reverse strand, counting down.
ATGGCTTGGGCAGGTCGCGCTGCAGGATGTTCAGGAAGGCCGCCTCGCGCGTGAGGAAGACCGGGAAGACCTTGTCGACCAGCTTGCGGGCCCGGCTGGTCACCGTCTCGTCGTCGGCGTCGGGGAAGCGGTCGCGCAGACGGTTGACGATCTGCTCGAGCGAGGGGACTTCCTTGCGGACGACGAACGCCCCCGTGGCCGCGTCGCGCACGAGCTCGACCTGGTACGTGAACCGGTCGGTGAAGCGCCCCGGGGCGACGAGCTGGACCTTGCGGGCGGTGAAGCACCAGCCGCGGAGGCCCGGCAGCGAGAGGCCCAGCGGGCCCAGGCCGATCGGGCGCGGCTCGGCGTCGACGATGAAGCCCTCGCGGTCGCGGAAGATCGTGGCGGCGGCGACGGCGTCGGCGCGCTTGGGCGTGGTGAAGACCACCAGCCCGCCCCAGCGCAGGCGCGGGAAGAGGGCCGCCGGGTCGGGCGAGTCCTGGGGCGTGACGAAGATGTAGTCGAGCAGGTCGGGGCAGCCGGCTTCGGAGTTGCGGGCCCAGTAGCGGCGGTACTCGGCGTCATGCCGCCAGAGATGCCGGCGGGCGGCGCCGACCAAACGCGCGCGGCGCTGGCCGCACCAGTCCCACGGGCAGCCCATCGGGCTGGGGGCGACGGGCGCTGTGGGAGGAGCGCTTCGGTCGGTGGCTTGTTGCAGGAAACTCAACGTCACGTTGGAGTTCTATTCCCTGGCTGGGGTCCCCGTGGATGATACCTGCCTCCGCGCGCCGAGGCGATAGCCTTTCGCGCGCGGGCGCCATTTCCTGTTATCGGCTCCGCCGGGGCACGGCTTGCGGAGGGGTGGGAAATCGCCCCTCACCCCGACCACTGCCCGCCGATCTCGCGGACCACCACGCGCGGGGCGTCGCCGCCCGCGACGGTGAGCAGCCGCTCCATCGGCTCGTTCGCCGGCTCTTGCGACAGCTTGAACGTGCTGTGGTGCATCGGCAGCACGTGCTCGGCCCGCATCTGCCCGGCCATCCGCCACGCCTCCTCCGGGCTCGCGTGCGAGGCGATCCAGGGGTTGTAGCCCCCGATGCCCAGCACGGCCAGGTCGACGCGGTCGATGT
>JAPLMQ010000124.1 GCA_026386955.1 Planctomycetota bacterium | reverse complement strand
CCCCCCGCCTTCCCCGCCTCGGGGCGCGCCGTCTCGCCCGGAGAATCGGCGGGGCCCATCCGGCTCGACTACTTCGGCGACGAGATCGAGTCGATCCGCCGGGTCGACACCGACACCATGGGCTCGCAGCAGCCGCTCGAGCAGGTGCAGATCCTCGGCGCGAGCGCCAAGCAACTGCAGTCCGACGACCAGACCACCAGCCTGCTCTCGCTCCTCCCGCCCGACACACTGGTGGTCATCCACGAGGTGCTGGAGCTGGCCGAGCAGGCCCGCGGCTACTTCGAGCGGCTGACCAACCCGCGCGGGATCTATCCGCCCAAGGAGGTCTTCAAGGCCCTCACCGCCCGCCCGCACGTCGAGGTGAACCAATACAGCGCCGGCGCGGGGACCGAGGCGCCCACGCCCGTCCCGGTGCGCCCGCTGCCCTCGTTCGACAAGGACGCGGGCAAGGCGATCGGCGAGCTGATCGAGATCAGCGGCAAGGGCGAGGGGCGCGTCACTGTGCTCTGCGCGAAGGAGGCGGAGCGCGACCGGCTGATGGAGCTCGTGGCCGAGCACCACGGCGCGGCGGGGCTCAAGGCGATCGACGTCGAGGTCGGCTACCTCCACCGCGGCTTCATCTGGGAAGGTGATCATCCTGGTGTCGCCCGCGAGGCCAAGCCCGTCCATCTCGTTCCGCACCACGAGCTCTTCCATCGCTACCACACCCGCCGGCGCATCCGCCGCATCCTCAACAGCTCCGCCGGGGCCAAGGCCTCCGACGCCTTCCTCGACATGGTCCCGGGCGACTACGTCGTCCACGTCGACCATGGGATCGCGCGGTTCAACGGCCTGAAGTCGATGAAGAAGGAGGGGCGGGCCGAGGAATACCTCACGCTCGAGTTCGACCAGAAGGCGCTGCTGCACGTCCCCGCGGCGCAGATCGACCTCGTCCAGAAATACGTCGGCGGGTTCCATGGCAAGCCGCCGCTCTCGTCGCTGGGCGGGAAGCGCTGGGCGAAGCAGAAGGAGCAGGTCGCCGAGGCGGTGAAGGACATGGCCGCGGAGATGCTGCGGATCCACGCCGCCCGCGCGAGCATGCCGGGCATCCGCTATCCGGGCGACACGCCGTGGCAGAAGGAGTTCGAGGCCGAGTTCCCCTACGACGAGACGCAGGACCAGTTGGCGGCGATCGCCGAGGTGAAGAAGGACATGGCCCACGAGCAGCCGATGGACCGGCTAATCTGCGGCGACGTGGGATTCGGGAAGACCGAGATCGCGATCCGCGCGGCGTTCAAGGCGGCGGAGTACGGCAAGCAGGTGGCGGTGCTCGTGCCCACGACGGTCCTCGCGGAGCAGCACGAGCGCACGTTCCGCGACCGGATGGCCGACTACCCGTTCCGCGTGGAGTCGATCAGCCGGTTCAAGACCGCGGGCGAGGCCAGGAAGGTGCTGGAGGAGCTGGCCCAGGGGCGCGTCGACATCATCATCGGCACGCACCGGCTGCTCTCGGCCGACGTGCACTTCCCCGATCTGGGGCTGGTGATCATCGACGAGGAGCAGCGCTTCGGCGTGGAGCACAAGCAGAAGCTGCTGCAGCTCCGGCTGACGGTCGACGTGCTGACGCTCAGCGCGACGCCGATCCCGCGCACGCTGCACATGTCGATGCTGGGGCTGCGCGACATCAGCTCGCTGACGACCCCGCCGATGGACCGCCGGGCGATCGTGACCGAGACCATCGCGGAGGAGAAGGGGCGCATCCGCGACGCGATCCTGCGCGAGCTCAACCGGCAGGGGCAGGTCTACTTCGTCCACAACCGGGTCTACGACATCCAGAGCGTCGCCGACGACCTCCAGCGGCTGGTGCCCGAGGCGAAGATCGTCATCGGGCACGGGCAGATGCCGGGGCACGAGCTTGAGGAGGTGATGCTCAAGTTCATCCGGCACGAGGCGGACATCCTGGTCTCGACGACGATCATCGAGTCGGGGCTCGACATCCCCACCGCCAACACCATGTTCATCCACGACGCCGACCACTTCGGGCTGGCCGACCTGCACCAGCTCCGCGGGCGCGTCGGGCGGTACAAGCACCGGGCCTACTGCTACCTGATCCTGCCCAACGATCGCCCGGTGACCGACACCGCGGCCCATCGGCTGCGGGCGATCGAGCAGTACGCCATGCTCGGCGCGGGCTTCAAGATCGCGATGCGCGACCTGGAGCTGCGCGGCGCGGGCAACCTCCTGGGCGCGGAGCAGTCGGGGCACATCGCGGCCGTGGGGTATGAGCTTTACTGCGAACTGCTCGAGCAGGCGACGCGGCGATTGAAGCATGAGACGTGGGTCGAGCCGGCGCGGACGCATCTGGAGCTGCCGGTCTCGGGGCAGATCCCCAAGAGCTACATCGGATCGGAGAAGCACCGGATGGAGGCGTACCGCCGGATCGGGCGGGCCGCGACGCCGGAGGAATTCGACGCGGTGGTGCACGACCTCAACGACGCCTACGGGCAACCCCCGCCGGCGGCGCAGGCGTTCATCGACCTGGCGGAGATCCGGATCGCCGCGGGGGCGTTGGGCGTCGAGAAGCTCAAGCTCGAGGGGCCCGATCTGATCTTCCGGACCGACCAGCCCGCCCGGCTGGACGCGGTGCTGCGCGACGCCCCGGGGCGGGCGAGCGTGATCGACGACAAGACGGTCTATTACAGGCCGCCCCCGTCGTATCTCGAGCCGGCGACGCTGATGGCGGTGCTGCGCAAGCTGTTGGTGCGCAAGGTCCGCAAGCCGGCGGAGCCCCCCGCGGCGACGGCGGGCAAGCGGGGTTGAGGGCCTCAAAAGGCGATTTCCGGGGGTTTCACGCGTACGGGGTCGCGCCTAGGTCACGAATCGGGTTATCAGACAGCAGGCCCTGCGCCCGCAGGAGGGGCCGAACAGGGGACAAAAACCTCGCGCAAACGGCCTATCCATCGGCAATTGACGCCGCCGACGCGGTTGCGTTAAGATTGTGCCTCAGACGCTGATCTTGGCGTATTGGGGCGAAACGTGACCTTGCAAATCCTTGGGGGATCTTGGCTGGCTTGAAAGCTGTTCAGACCGCGACATTATCGGTCGCCGGTTGAGGCGATCGCGTCGCGCCTGCACGGATGGGAGTGCCATCCTGCCCATGTTCGCCCTTTCGCCTTTCCTTCGCATTCGTCATGGATCGGTTTCGTCTGCCTCGTCTGTCTGCCTCAAAAAGTCCCGGCCTCGAAGCTTGTCCCCGAAATCCGTCCCAGGTCTGAACATGTCCGGATCGGGTTCCACCCTCGACGATCCGAACCAGGAGTGATGCGGATGCCGAAGTTCTCCACGCTGCTCGACCACGTCCTCTCCTATGGCCGCCGTTTCGGTCTCGACCGCCAGCGGCCCACCTCCCCCCGCTCCGGCGCCCGCTCAGGCCGGCGCGCCTGGACGGGACTGGAGACCCTCGAGCCGCGTGTCCTGCTCGCCAACCCGTTGCCCAACTACCTGACCGTCCCCAACCAGAACGTCGGGGGCGACCTGGGCGTCCACATCACGACCGCGGGCATCACATCGGACGTCTCGGGCGCGCTCTACATCGCCTCGCAGGACGCGACCGCGACGCTCTACAAGGTGATCCGTGATCCCGTCACGGGCGGCACCATCAGGCTGGACAAGGTCGGCCGCATCGTCCAGACCGGCGGCGGCGCCGTCGCCCAGGTCCAGGCCCTGACCACCAACGGCGCCGACCTCATCAGCGCCATCGGATTCGACGGCAACAGCCTCGTCCCAAAGACCAACGTCGGCGGCAACCTCGGAAACACCTTCAACATCACCGGCTTGGCGCTCTCGCCCCAGCTCAACGGCGCGGGGCAGCAGCGAGCCTTCGCCATCGACTCCAACGGCACCACGCTCGACCTCTACGAACTCCAGCGCGACTCCACCGGCGCGATCACCCCCGGCGGGATGACCAAGATCGGCGGGCTGAGCACCCCCATCGTCGACAACGCCACCGGCATCCCCATCCTGGGCATCCAGTCCCTCGCCGCCGACCCGTCGCTCTCGACCACCTCGCTCTACGCCGTCGGCACCCGCGCGGACCAGTACGCCCCGCAGACGCCCTACGGCTTCGCGGGCGACAGCTTCGACGTCGTGGGCCTGACGGTCACGCCCTCGGACTTGACGGAGATCGACCAGACCTTCTTCGTCAACCACCGCAACAAGTTCACCACGCCCACCTTCGCCGACCAGTTCGAGCTCTACCAACTCTCCCGCGACCCGCTGACGCCCGCGGTGCTCGCCGTCGAGAAGAAGGGCTTGCTGGGAACCGACCCGACGCACGACCTGCTCAACGTCCACACGCTCGAGGCCGACCCGAACGACGGCACGGTCTACACGCTCGCGCTGGAGTCGGGCTCGCCGATCATGGCGGTGCTGCCGGTCGAGGGGAACCTGGGCGATGTGCGCAACGTGAAGGCGATCGCCGCCGCGGTGGTGCCCAGCGCCTTCCCGACGTCGAGCCTCGGGAGCCTCTACGGCATCGTCGCCAACGGCGCGGTGACCGACCTCTACCACATCACCCAGCCGGTGACCTCCACGACCGATTTCGAGGCGGTGACGGGGATGACCAAGGTCGGAGCGCAGCCTCTGCGCGACGTGACCGGCAACCCGATCTACTTCGTGCAGTCCCTCGCCGACGACCCGCGCTCCACCAACCAGTTCTATTTCGTCGGCTCATCCGACCCCACCGGCCGGTCGTCGATGTTCCTCTACCAGCTCGACCTGAACCAGACGGACAAGACCAAGGCCGTCGGCCAGTGGGTGCTCAGCGACGGCATCACGACGGTCAAGGACGTCGTGAAGGGTCTGGCTCTGGAGCCGCTGGGGCTCGACCTGTTCGACGCCTTCAACGGCGTCCCCGGGCAGGACGGGATCCCCGACACCGACCGATTCCTGGCCGTCGTGAACGGCGCCACCGGCGACCGGCTCATCTCCATCGAGATCGGCCCGGCCCATCCCTCCGGCAACCTCAATGGTTTCGTCCTCAACCTGGGGAACCTATCCACCCGCGTGGGCTCGATCGGCATCCGCTCCGCCCCCGGCGCGTTCGGCGACTACCTCGTGGGCGTCACGGGCGCCGTCGGCGACACGGGGCGCAACTTCGTCAAGATCGACAAGACCTCCGGCGCGATGGCCACGCAGGGCCCCGCCGACTCCTACATCCGCGGGCTGACCTTCGGCAACAGCGGCTACAACGGCATGCGCGACCAGCCCTGGGCCCTCCGCGGCGACGTCGCCACCTCCCAGCCCGACCAACTCTGGACCTGGTTCTTCACCAGCAAGGAATTCAGGGTCAACACCGACACCGCGAACTCCGCCGCGACCACCGGGCTGCTCTTCAACGTCAACGACCCCACCGCCGATCCGACCATCACCACCTTCACCGACCAGCAGCTGCGCAACTGGCAGATCCGCCCCGGCAAGACCGGGCCCAACCTGCAGGCGCTGGCGATCGACGGCGAAGGCACCCACTGGGTCGTCCTCCAGAACGGCTCGACGCAGTACTTCGGCAGCTACACCGATGTCGACAAGCAGAATTCCCGCTTCGGCCCGCTGACCCAGATCCGCATCGCCGGAGCCCTCCCCTCGGGCACGAACATCACCGAGATGGACTTCACGCGCACGGGCGAGCTGCTCGCGCTCGAGCAGGTCGCGGGCACCAACCAGATCCTCGCCATCGACCGCGAGAACCCCGGGCAGTCGAGCGTCGTCGCCGACGACGGCGACATCACCGCGATGCTCGGGCAGGACCCGCGCGGCCTGGGCTCGGGCCCGCTGGGGCGCTTCCTGAGCATCTACCGCGGGATCACCACCTCGGGCGCGCTGGGCATCATCCCCAGCGCCGACAACAACCTGGGCACGCTCACCCCCGTCCCGGGCTCCTCCGGCGCGCTCGACATCCGCTCGCTGAGCGTGAGCAACCTCATCGACCAGACCACCGGCCTGCCCCGCGTCTTCGCCGTCAGCGACATCGCCGGCGTGATGCGCCTGGTCGAGATCAAGTCCGACGGCTTGGGCGCCGCCAACACCACCAACATCGCCGGGATCGACGCCCAAGGCGCGCACATCAGCGTCAGCCAGCCCCTCGACCTGATCCACACGCTCGCCGCCGACGCCACCGGCGTGCTCCACACCGCGGCCTTCAACATCGTCGCGCCGGTGCCCACCGGCACGATCCACGTCGACACCGAGTCGTTCCGGATCAACAAGTCCACGCCCATCCCCGCCAGCCCGGTGGGCCTCGCCAGCAATGCCGCGGGCACGACCATCTGGATCGTCGACGCGACATCCAAGCTCTACGTGGCGGAGCGCGACAGCAACGGCAACTTCATCGACAACCAGCTCGCCAAAGACGCCCTCGCCACCAGCGCGGAGCCCGGCAAGATCCTTATCCAAAAGACCGATCCGCACACGGGCGACCCTTACTTCGTCACCGTCACCAACATTCAGTCGATGACCTACGACGGGACGAACCTGATCGTCACCGGGTTCGACGCGGAGATTTCCTCCACCAAGGTCCAGATCTTCGCCGTCAACCCCGTCACCGGCCAGGCAACCCCCGCACCCGCGGCGATCCACATCCCGATCATCAACGCCACCAAGCTCACCGCCCTGAACGACGGGGCGGGCGTCAGCATCGTCAAGCCCGACGCCAACGCCGCCCCGGGCACGCCCGACCCGGTCGACTTCAACATCACCCACACCATCGGCGGCGCCAGCCGCATCGCCAACCTCAACGCCGACACCGGCGTGCCCACCGTCGTCGGCAACGACTTCCTCATCACCCACGGCATCGCCGACGTCAGCCTGCTGGCCAACCTCAACAGCGGCCTGGGCGTGCAGAACAAGGCCGGCGCCGACTTCACCATCCAGCAATCCGGCCTCACCGGCGCGACCCCGATCTCCAAGCTCAACAACGGCCTGGGCGTCAGCCTCGCCACCAGCCCCGCCATCGACTTCAAGATCACCCGCGGCATCGGCCTGGGCACCATCCTGTCGACCCTGAACGGCGGCTCGGGCTCGGGCTTCATCGCCGGCAATGACTTCTCGATCCAGGCCTCCGGCCTGACCGAGGGCATGCTGCTCGCCAAGCTCAATGGCGGACTGGGCCTCCAACCCGTGCAAGGCCAGACGGACTTCACGGTCTCCCGCCGGCTCACCGCCTCCTCGCGCCTCATCGACCTCAACGACTCCGGCGGCGTCGACCTCACCGACCTGACCCTCGACTTCCAGGACGGATCGAGCGTCAGCCCCAGCCTCGCGGGCCTGACCACCATCACCCAAGTCATCGGCGCCATCAACACCGCGGGCGGCGGCAAGGTCACCGCCTCGATCAACGCCAACCAGGACGGCCTGAAGCTCATCGACAACACGGTCGGCGGGAGCGCCTTCACCGTCTCGGGTGCTTCCGCGATCGACCTGGGCATCAGCACCGCCGACGGCGCGCTCGGCGACCAGGACGGCGCCGCCGACGGCACGATCGTCGGCGCGTCGGTCTTCCCCACCTACAGCGTCAGCCTCTACGGCGTCGACACCCTCGGGGCCGCCCTCAACATCATCACGTTCCAGACCAACGGCTCGGTCCAGGCCTCCATCGCCGGCAACGGCGCGGCCGTCCAGCTTGAGGACCTAGACGCGTCGATCCAGAAATCCTCCAGCCCCCTGATGGTCCGCGCCATCGGCGCCAGCCCCGTGGCCGACCTCCTGGGCATCCACGCCTACGACGGACAGGGCGGCGGCCACGACTTCGACGTCGCCGCCAACGGCACGATCCTGGGCAACCCCAACGCGCCCCGCACCACCTTCCGCATCGACGTCACGGGCGCCACCGCCACCGTCAACGACCTGCTCACCCTCATCGCCACCACGTCGAACAACATCATCACCGGTTCGATCAATGCGTCGGGCTCGGGCATCAACCTCGCCGACGCCACGTTCGACACCGCCCTGGGCACCAGCAGCGCCCTGCCCATGAACATCGCCAACATCGGCGCCTCCCGCGTCGCCACCAGCCTGGGCTTGGTTGGCTCTGACGGCGCGACCGCCGCCGACACCATCAGCGACGGCACGTTCAAGGGCGCCACCGTCGTCACCAGCTTCTTCAACATCCGGCTCGCCGGCGCCGTCACCGTCCAGAACGTGATCGACAAGATCAACACGCAGACCTTCGGCATCATCAGGGCCTCGGTCAACGCCGCCAAGACAGGGCTCGACCTCAAGGACAACGCCTTCAACGTCGGCAACCCCGTGCCCATCGCCGTCGCCGCCGTCACCGGCACCGCCGCCTCCGACCTGGGCCTGCTGCTCTCCGACAAGGACGACGGCGTGGTCGACGGCACCGTCCACGGCAGCAGCGCCGTGGCCAAGTTCGGCATCGACATCAACGGCCTCACCACCATCGGCCAGCTCCGCACCGCCATCAGCACCCAGACCCAGGGCATCATCACCGTCACCATCGACAAGGCGAAGTCCGCCCTGGTCCTCCACGACACCTCCTTCGGCACGCAGACCGCCACGCTCCTCTCGGTCGTCGCCGGGACCAACGGCTCGACCGCCAACGTCGACCTGGGCCTGACCACCACCGACGCCACCGACAGCGTCGACGGACTGACCGCCGACGGCGCGCTTGTGGGCGTCGGCATCAACGAAGCCTTCGCCGTCAACCTCCCCGGCACCGACACCACGCTCTCGCAGATCATCACGCGCATCAACACCGCGACCGGCAGCGTCGTGGTCGCCAGCGTCAACAGCGCCAAGTCGGTCATCCAACTCGCCGACACCTCCTGGACCGTCGCGTCGGCCTTCCCGCTGACCGTCGCCGCCCTCAATTCCTCGGGCGCCGGCGCGGCCCTGGGCCTGCTCACCACCGACCAGGCCGACAGCGTCGACACGCTGACCCAGGACGGCACGCTCGTGGGCGCGGTCGTCTCCGAGACATTCCAGATCCGCCTCAATGGAGCCGTCACGGTCGGCGACGTCCTCACCAAGATCACCTCGCAGACCAACAGCCTGATCACCCCGACGATCAACGCCACCGCCTCGGGCCTGATCCTCACCGACACCCTCTGGGCCTCGGCCAACAAGCTCTTCACCGTCACGCCGGTCACCGGCTCCGCCGCCGCCGACCTGGGCATCGCCACCACCGACCTGGCGGACAGCGCCGACGGCAAGACCCCCGACGGCGTGATCCACGGCGCGCAGATCAGCTACTTCACCGCGCCCCACACCTTCCAGGCGATGGCGACCCTGGGCTCGACGATCTACGGCACGATCCACACCGCCGGCGTGGACGCCGTCTCCCCCGCCGCCGAGACCCTCGGAACCTTCGACCCCGCCACCGGCGTCGTCACGCCCATCGACTCCATCTGGTACACCGACAACACCCTCGACGAGCCCGCCGTCGTCAAGACCCCCAACATCATCGGCCTGTCCGTCACCGCCGGGGGCGAGCTCATCGGCATCGACTCCAGCGCCGGGCTCAAGAAGCGCCGCGCCATCCAGATCAGCACCTCCGCCCCCAAGACCGCCTCAGAGCTGCTCAACAACGTCAAGGTCCGCACGCTCAGCGACGGCTTCACCCAGCTCTCCAGCGACGCATCGGGCCGGACCTACGGCCTCTCGGCGGGCAAGGTCTGGATCTCCGGCTCCGAGCTCTACAAGCTCAACGAGTCCACCGGCGCGGCGACCTTCGAGACCGCGATGGTCCTCTCCAACGGCGAGGCCGTCACCCATGAGACGGGCCTCACCTTCCAGCCCTCGACCGGCACGCTCTTCGCCGCCGTCACCACCACCGGCCGCCCGCAGCTCGCCACCTTCGCCCGCAGCGGCGCCGCCCTCGACGGCTCCGCCATGGCGATCATCGGCCCCGGCGGCAACTTCCGCGGCGCCTTGGTCGGCGAGATCCAGGCCAACCCGCGCGACGAGATCGCCAGCCTCGCCGACGACATCCCGCTCGACCTCGAGGAGATCCAGTTCACCACCTCCGGAGCCCTTCTCGCCTACGTCACCGGCCACACCGGCCTGCTTGAGATCAACCTCGACAACCCCTTCCTCTCCTGGGGACGCGCGGGCGGCTCCGTCGACTCCAACGTCGTGGGCCTCTCCGCCGACGCCGCGGGCCGGTTCTACAGCATCTACCAGAACAACGGCACCTCGACCTACCAGCTCTGGCGCGGCAACCCCGACGTCCTCTACATCAGCCCCTCCAACCAGACGCTCTACACCATCAGCGCCACCACGGCCCGCGCCACCGCCGTCGTCGAGCTCAAGGACACCGCCTCCGAGCTCCAGAAGCCCGTCGGCGACATCTTCGAGGCCCTCGCCTTCGACCCCGCCACCGGCGACCTCTACGCCGCCACCAAGGACGTCAAGCACGGCAACGTCGCCAGCCTCGTCAAGCTCACCAAGGCCTCCGGCAGCTACACCGGCGCGTTCACCCGCGTGGGCGCCAACTCCGGCCGCATCCGCACCGACGCCACCACCGACGTCGACATCAGCGGATTGGCGATCCTCACCGACGGCCGGTTCATCGCCAACGACAGGACCGGCGACCGCCTGATCGCCATCGACCCGGTCAACACCGACCAGTCCTCGCCGCTCTCAGACACCGGCAGCACCGCCAACCTCCGCGGCCTGGTCGCCGACACGCGGGACCGCCTCCTCTCGGTCAACGGCAACGTCGGCGGGCTAACCCCCGGCACCCGCGGCTTCGACCAGCTCTGGATCAACAACCCCCCGTCCTACAGCCTCTTCACCGTCTCGCGCAACTCCGGTCTCGCGACCGTCGTCGGCACCGTCGAACCCGTCGTCACCGGCCAGCCCAACCCCTACACCGCGCTGGCCTACAACTCCACCGACGCCCTTTACGTCATCCGCCGCGACCCGGTCAACGGCGACACCCTCGGCACCGTCAACGCCACCACCGGCGCCTTCACGGCCATCGGCCTGGTCAAGGTCGGCGGCGTGGGCACCATCATCGTCGACATGGCCTTCACCCTCGACGACCAGCTCATCGCCCTGGACGTCTCGGGCGGCGCGGGCCACTCCCGCACGATCACCATCAACCTCGCCGCCCCCACCACCTCGACATCCCGGGCGTCGATCGAGACCAACACCCCGGCCGACTCCCTCCAGGGCTTCACCCGCAACAAGAAGGACGGGCGGTTCTACAGCGTCCTGCCCAACACCGGCACCCTCAACAGCCAGCTCTTCGCGGGCAGCGACATCGTCACCTTCAACGACGAATACACCACCCGCGAGAACACCGCGCTGGTCGCCACGCCCCAGACCGGCGTCCTCGCCAACGACACCGGGCCTTCGGGCGTCGGCCTCTCGGCCGCCGTCGCCGTCACCACCGCGCACGGCACGCTCACCTTCCTGGGCGACGGGTCGTTCGGCTACGTGCCGACCTCCAACTACAACGGCACCGACACCTTCACCTACTACGCCATCGACGGGACAGGGCACAGCGCCGTCGCCACCGTCACGATCACCATCGACTCCTTCAACGACGCCCCCGTCAACGCCGTCCCCGCGGCCCAAAGCGTCGTCAAGAACAACGCCAAGGTCCTCTCCACGGGCAACAGCAACGCGATCAGCATCTCCGACATCGACGCCGGCGGCTCAACGGTCCAGATGACCCTCACCGCGTCGAACGGCACGGTCACGCTCCCGAGCCTCGCGGGGCTGACCTTCTCCGCCGGCGACGGGACCGCCGACGCCGTGATGACCTTCCAGGGCACGATCGCCGCGATCAACACCGCGATCAACGGCCTCTCCTTCACGCCCACGCAGAACTTCGTCGGGGCCGCCTCGCTCCAGGTCCTCACCAACGACCTGGGCAACACCGGCCCGGGCGGACCTCAGTCCGACACCGACACCATCGCCATCACCGTCACCGCGGGCAACACCGCGCCGACGCTGACCACGATCTCCAACCTCGCGGGCGGCACGCAGGACACGCCCTACACCGTCACCTACGCCTCGCTCCTGGCGGCGTCGAACCTCGCCGACATCGATCTCGACACCCTGAGCTTCCGCGTCGAGGCGGTCTCCACCGGCACGCTCGCCAAGGGCGGCGTCGCCGTCACCGCGGGCGTGACGCTGCTCTCCGCGGGCGAGTCGCTCGTCTGGACGCCCGCCTCGGGCGCGTCGGGCACGCTCAGCGCCTTCACCGTCAAGGGCTATGACGGGACGGCCGCCTCGGCTTCGGCCGTGCAGGTCCGGGTCGTCACCGCCCGCCTCAACACCGCGCCGACCCTCACGACCATCTCGACGCTCGCCACCGCCACCGCCGGCTCGCCCTTCAGCATCACCTACGCCACCCTTGCCGCCGCCGCCAACGAATTCGACGCCGACAGCGATCCGATCAGCTTCCGCGTCGCGGGCATCACCTCCGGCACGCTCACCAAGGGCGGCGTCGCCGTCACCGCGGGCGTGACGCTGCTCTCGTCGGGCGAGACGCTCGTCTGGACCCCTGTCGACACCGCCAGCGGAAGCACTGCCGCCTTCACCGTCAACGCATACGACGGCATCGCCGCCTCGGCCTCGCCCGTGACGGTGACCGTCACGGTCACGCCCATCAACCACACCCCGAGCATCAACACGCCCGCCGCCATCACGGGCGGCGCGATCAACACGCCCCTGACCATCACTTACGCCTCGCTCTTGGCCGCCACAGGCGCTTCGGACATCGACTCGGGCGACGTCCTCCGCTTCAACATCCAGTCGGTCGCCACCGGCACGCTCACCAAGGGCGGCGTCGCGATCACCCCGGGCGTGACGCTGCTCTCCTCCGGCGAATCGCTTGTCTGGACCCCCGCCTCGGGCGCCTCGGGCATCCTCAACGCATTCGTCGTCAAGGCCTACGACGGCACCGCGCTCTCCACCGCCTCGAGCGTCACCGTCAGCGTCAACGCCCCGCCGGTCCTCACCGGCATCGCGAACCTGACCGGCAACAACCAGAACCAGCCGGTCACCATCAGCTACACCACGCTCCGCGCCGCCTCGACCGTCTCGGACGCCAACGGCGACGCCATCAGCTTCAAGATCCAGTCCGTCTCCTCGGGCACGCTCACCAAGGGTGGATTCGCCGTCGTCCCCGGCACCACCCTCCTCTCCGCCGGGCAGAGCCTCGTCTGGACCCCCGTCAGCGGCGCGTCGGGCCTGCTCAGCGCCTTCGTCGTCACCGCCTTCGACGGCTTGGTCGACTCCGCCTCCTCCGCGACCGTCCAGGTCAACGTCACCGCGGTCAACTCCGCCCCGACGCTCACCTCGGTGACGCCGCTCACCGGCGCCCTCAAGAACACGCCCTTCACCCTCACCTACGCCACCCTCTTGGCCGCCTCCAACCTCGTCGACCCCGACGGCGGTTCGCCCAGCTTCCGCGTGGAGTCGCTCCTCGCCGGCTCGCTCACCAAGGGCGGCCTGCCCATCGTCCCGGGCTCCACGCTCCTCTCCGTGGGCGACTCCTTCGTCTTCACCCCGCCGACCAACATCACCGGCTCCGTCGCAGCCTTCACCGTCCGCGGGTACGACGGCTCGCTCCCCTCCGCCTCGCCCGTCCAGGTCAGCATCGTCGTCAACGTCGCCCCCACGCTCACCAGCATCGCCACCCTCACCGGCGCCACGGAGGAGCAGCCCTTCACCATCACCTACGCCTCGCTCCTGGCCGCCTCCAACGCCTTCGACGCCAACGGCGACGCCATCAGCTTCCGCGTCTCGGCCGTCTCCTCGGGCACGCTCACCAAGGGCGGCTCCGCGGTCGTCGGCGGGACCACGCTGCTCTCCACCGGCGAGTCGCTCGTCTGGACGCCCCCGAGCCTCACCTCGGGCACGATCAACGCCTTCACCGTCAAGGCCTACGACGGCACGACCGACTCGCTCACCGCGATCCAGGTCAAGGTCGCCGCGGCCCACGTCAACCACGCCCCGACGCTCGCCGCGGCCACCATCCCCGGCAACCTCGGCTCCACGCCCTACACCTTCACCTTCAACGACCTCCGCACCGCCTTGAGCGCCGCCGACCCCGACAACGACGACCTGGGCTTCATCGTCAAGGCCGTCTCCTCGGGCACGCTCACGCTCGACGGCGTCGCCGTCACCCCTGGCGTCACCACGATCTTCACCGGCCAGTCGCTGGTCTGGACCCCCGCCGGCGGGGCCGTGGGCACCACCAACGCCTTCACCCTCGCCGCCACCGACGACCAGGCCGAGTCCGCCACGCGGCAGGTCCGCGTCGGCCTCCCGCTGGCCTTCAACACCTTCGCCTCCGCGCAGGGCTCCTCGCTGACCCTCACCTACGCCTCGCTGCTCGCCTCCTCGAACCTCAGTTCCGCCGGCCCGCTGGTCTTCAAGGTCGGCGCCGTCTCCACCGGCACGTTGACCAAAGGCGGCGTCGCCGTCGTCGCCGGCACGACCACCATCGCCGCCGGCGAGTCGGTCGTCTGGAACTACGCCTTCGGCTCCAGCGGGCTGCTCAACGCCTTCACCCTCACCGCCAGCGACGGGACGAACACCTTCTCCACCCCGGCCCAGGTGCGCGTCGCCAATGCCCCGTTCGTGTTCGACGAGGCCTTCTACCTGCAGCGCAACCCCGACGTCGCCGCCAATGTCGGCGCGGGCAAGATGTGGGCCTCGGGCTACATGCACTTCCTCGCCTTCGGGCAGACCGAGGGCCGCCGGCCCAACGCGTTCTATGTCGAGTCGTTCTACCTCGCGCAGAACGCCGACGTCGCCGCCAACGTCGGCCCGGGCAAGGCCTGGCGCTCCGGCTTCGAGCACTTCGTCGCCGCAGGCCAACGCGAGGGCCGGAAGTTCAGCCAGCTCTTCGACGAACGCACCTACCTCGCGCTGAACAACGACGTCAAGAACGCCGTGATCGCGGGCAACTGGAAATCGGGCTTCGAGCACTTCCTCAAGATGGGCTTCGCCGAGGGGCGCCGGTTCACCGTACTCTTCGACGAGGCGACCTACCTCTCGAGCAACCCGGACGTGGCCTCCGCGGTCACGGGCGGCGCGTGGTCGAGCGGATTCGCCCACTTCCTCGCGTCGGGCATCAACGAGAACCGCAAGTACAACCCGGTCTACTATGAGACGGCCTACCTCGCCCACAATGCCGACGTCGCCGCGAACGTCGGCGCCGGCAAGGCTTGGCGGTCCGGCCTCGAGCACTACATCCGCGTCGGCCAGTTCGAGGGCCGCACGGCGGTCTGATCTGCCTGAAAGAGGCCGACGGCCACGCCTGACATCCCGACCCACCCCGCGGCCGAGCTGACCCCAGCTCGGCCGCTTTGTTGTTCCGAAGGAAGGCCTCTCCCATCAGGCGCAGCCTGATCGTAGGCCCACTTGACCCCCGCGCTATGATTCATTCACGACCGCAAGAACGCGTGTCTTGGAGCATCCCATGGAATCCGCCGCCCAACGACTCCTCGCCCTCCTCAACGACCCCGCCTCCGCCAACACCCCGGCCCCCGGTCTTCCGCCCGCCGCTTCCAGTGGCCAAGCCCGGCCCTCCGACCTCGACCTCCTCGACGCCTACTCCCGCGCCGTCGTCGGCGTCGTCGACGCCATCGGCCCCGCCGTCGTCAGCGTCACCGGCCCGCGCGACCAGCCCCCGGGGCAGCCCTCCGGTTCCGGGGGCCCCGGCGGCTCGGGCTCTGGGGTCATCATCGCCCCCGACGGCTACGTCCTGACCAACAGCCACGTCGTCCACGACCGCCGCCGGCTGACCGTCATCACCCGCGACGGCGACGTCCTCGACGCCAACCTCGTCGGCGACGACCCCGCCACCGACCTCGCCCTCCTCCGCGCCCAGGCCGGCGACCTCCCCTTCGCCGGCCTGGGCGAGTCGGCCGCCCTCAAGGTCGGGCAGCTCGCCATCGCCATCGGCACGCCCCTGGGCTTCCACTCCACCGTCTCCGCGGGCGTCGTCTCCGCCACCGGCCGGGCGATGCGCGGCCGGGAGGGCCGCCTCATCGAGAACGTCATCCAGCACACCGCCCCGATCAACCCCGGCTCGTCCGGCGGCCCGCTGGTCGACTCGCGCGGCCGCGTCGTGGGCATCAACACGGCGATCATCGCCGGCGCCCAGGGCATCGGCTTCGCCGTCCCCGCCGACACCGCGCGGTGGGTGATCTCGGAGCTGATGGTCCGCGGCCGGGTCCGCCGCGCGTTCCTGGGGCTCGCCGTGCAGGCCCGCCCGCTCGACCGCCGGCTCGCCCGCGCCCACGACCTGCTCAACGACGACGCCCTCGAGGTCGTCGGCATCGGGGCCGACACCCCCGCCCAGACCGCCGGCCTGCAGGTCGGCGACCTGCTCGTCTCCGTCAACGACCACCTGCTCCGCTCCGCCGACGACCTCCACCGCTTCCTCGCCCGCTGGCCGATCGGCAACCCGCTGACGCTCACCCTCGTCCGCGGGAAGGAGAGCCTGACGATCAACCTCGCGCCGAGCGAGGCCCAGTGAGCGCAGGTTCGACGATGTGACTCCAGTCCCCCAAAGCCCAGCCTCTGCGAGGCTGGGCTTTCCTTTCATTGCGTCCTCATGTCCAGCATCCCCGACATTGCCCGCCTCCCCAGGCGCGCCTACGCCCCAATAAGCTTGCACCCCCCCTCGCTCTCCCCTATTCTCGATGTTCTGGCGTGCGGGTTTTGCAGCGGGAACCTCCATAAATCTCGCTTTGAACGCCCTTCCGCGCTAGAGTGCGACCCAAAGCCGACCGGCCAACACGCCGCGTCGCCCCTCACCCCGATTCGGGATTTCCCACCATGGCTGTCACTGGCCCCACCCACGCCGAAGTGATGAAGAAGGAGAAGGACGCCCTCGACGTCCTCAACGACCTCTACCGCTACTCCGACATCGGCGAGTACGACTCCATCCCCTCCGACGACGTCGACCGCTTCAAGTGGTTCGGCGTCTACCGCCAGAAGCCCAAGGCCGGGCACATGATGCTCCGCATCAAGATCCCCGGCGGGCAGATCTCCCCCGCCCAGCTCCGCGGGATCAGCGAGCTCACCGACAAGTACGCCCGCGGCTTCGGCGACATCACCACCCGCCAGACCATCCAGCTCCACTGGCTGCTGATGAAGGACATCCGCCCGATCTTCGAGGCCCTGCGCGACCTGGGCATGAACAGCCAGTTCGCCTGCGGCGACTGCCCGCGCAACGTCGTCTCCTGCCCCCTCGCCGGCGTCGCCACCGACGAGCTCTTCGACTCCTCCGGCCTCGTCCAGGAGCTGAGCAACACCTTCCAGTCCCTCGGCAAGCAGGTCTCGAACCTCCCGCGCAAGTTCAAGTCCAGCCTCGGGAGTTGCTCGATCCACTGCCAGCAGCCGCAGATCAACGACTTGGCCTTCTACGGCGTCCGCCGGGCGAGCGGCGAGACCGGCTTCGGCCTGCTCGTCGGCGGCGGGCTCTCCGACACCCCGCACTTCGCCCAGCCCATGCGCGTCTTCGTCAAGCCCAACCAGGTCTCCGACGTCGGCCGGGCCGTCGCCTTCCTCTTCCGCGACCACGGCTACCGCGAGAAGCGCACCCACGCCCGCCTCAAGTTCCTCGTCGCCGACAAGGGCTGGGAGTGGACCCGCGACCAGATCGAGAAGAACCTCGGCTACCAGCTCGAGCGCGACGATTCGCTCCAGCACCCGCCCGCGGTCCACTCCGACCACCTGGGCACCGGCGAGCAGCGCGACGGCAACTTCTACATCGGCATCCCCATCGAGCGCGGCCGATGGACCGCCCGCAACATGCGCGACATCGCCGACCTGGCCGACAAGTACGGCACGGGCGAGAAGCGCATCCGCCTGACCAACAAGCAGAACGCCATGCTGCTCGACATCCCCAAGGCCAACGTCCGGGCCGTCTCGACGGCCCTGGGCTCCGACGCCGTCCACCTGCCCCTGGGCGGACATCCGCTGCGCGACAGCCTCATCAGTTGCACCGGCACCGAGTTCTGCAACCTCGCGACGGTCGAGACCAAGCACCGCGCCGGCGCGATGCTCAAGTGGCTCGAGGAAAACACCCAGCTCGACTTCCCACTCTTCATCACCGTGGTCGGCTGCCCCAACAGCTGCGCCCAATACCAGATCGCCGACATCGGCCTCACCGGCATGCCGATGATGGATCCGCACCGCAAGGACGCGAACGGCAAGGCTCTCAAGATCGAGGGCTTCAAGGTCCTGCTTGGCGCTCGCCTGGGCGTCGACCCCCGCTTCGGCGAAGTGATCGCCAAGAAGATCCCGGGCGACCGCGTCCACCTCTCGATCAAGAACCTGATCGACACGTACAAGGCCGAGCGCGCCGACGAGGACGAGACCTTCACCGGCTGGACCCTCCGCACGGAGCCCGAGCGGCTCAAGGCCCTCATCGAGGAGCCCGCTCTCGCCCTCGACGCGGCACTGCTGCCCGCGTGAGGCCGAGAGAGACCGACGCTGAATCAATCGCTTGAACCTGGCCGGGCTCCCATGAGCCCGGCCTTTTTCATTTCAGGATCAGGCCCGCGATTCCCGCACCACCCAGATTTGTCTGGTTCTTGTACGAATCCCACAATGGATTGCGTTTACATGGATGGATCGCCCGCGGGTCCATGTCGACTCAGCGCACCGGGACATTTCATGCGGCAGGCATCCGGGTTCGTTCTTGCAATTTCATTGGCCTTGGCGATCGCACCGACCCATTCGGCCCGCGCCGCTGCTCCACCCGACTCACAGCCCGCTTCGCCCACGCTCGCCACGCCCCAGGGCGACTTGGCGATCTTCCCGCCCGACAACCCTTGGAACGCCGACGTCCGGGCCCTGCCCGTCCACCCGCGCTCGCGCGACTACCTCGCCTCCATCGGGCTCGACAAGGGGCTGCACGCCGACTTCGGCACGGTCTGGAACGGCGCGCCCTGCGGCATTCCCTATGTCATCGTGGGCAACGACACGCCGCGTGTGAAGGTCGTCTTCGAGTACGCCGACGAGAGCGATCCCGGGCCCTATCCGATCCCCGCCGATCCGCCGATCGAGGGCGGAGCCGCGTCGAAGGGCGACCGGCACATCATCATCATCGACGCCCCGCGCAGGACTCTCTACGAGCTTTACCGCGCGGTGAAGACGCCCCAGGGCTGGACCGCCGGCTCGGGCGCGATCTTCGATTTGACATCCAACGCGATGCGCCCCGCGGGCTGGACCTCGGCCGACGCCGCGGGGCTGCCGATCTTCCCCGGGCTCGTGCGCTACGACGAGGTGATGGAGAAAGGCGAGATCCGCCACGCGCTGCGCTTCACCGCCGCGAAGACGCAGCGGGCCTATGTCGCGCCGGCGCGCCACTTCGCCAGCAAGTCGACCGACCCGCGGCTGCCTCCGATGGGCTTACGCGTGCGCCTGCGCGCAGACTTTGATATGACAAATTTCCCCCCGCCCTGCCGGGTCATCCTTCGCGGCCTGCAGCGCCACGGAATGATCCTGGCCGACAACGGCTCGGACTGGTTCATCTCCGGCGCGCCAGATCCGCGATGGAACGATGAATTTCTCTCGCAACTTCGGCGCGTGAAGGGAACCGATTTCGAGGCCATCGCCCCGGGAACACCGGTGCCAGACAAGATGACACCAGTTAAGTAAACTTGCTGTGAAATGCGGGCAAAGAATGGCGCTTCGCCCGATCAAGAAACCGCCGATGCATGAAGCGCCCAGGAATTCTGGAGGGGCGATGCGACGCGACCGTCGCACGCGACATGCTTGAAGCCAACACTGGACGCCTATGTCATTTGATTACCATTTCCGCCCGCCGCCCCAAGGTCAACCTGCGCCGAATTACCCTGTTGCGCAGGCCGAAGGGCATTTCCGCATTCGACCCATTTACACCATGGCTCCCGCCCACCCGCGCGGTATCATGGCCCACGTGCGTTAGTTCCCGCGGCCAACCGCGACCTCACTTCTTCGCGGCCCCGCTCTGTCGTGTTGCCTTCCATCCTTTCATTTCTTGGGAGCAGAGAGCGCTATGACTTCCCCGACGCAACCGTCCTCCATTCTCATCGTCGACGACGACGACGCCGTGGCCCAACTCATCCGCACCTCCCTTCGGCTCGAAGGCTACGAAGCCCACATCGCCACCGACGG
>JAPLMQ010000153.1 GCA_026386955.1 Planctomycetota bacterium | reverse complement strand
GGGGCGGCAGCGCGAAGGCGATTCAACATTTGTTGCGAATTGGGACGGCCTCCACTCTGGCATAACGCATGAGCCGGGGGTTGCATTCCATGGGGCCGCCGAATTATCCGATCGGCGAACTGAACATGATCAGGTGTCCGTCGAGGTCGCGCAGGCCGAAATCGCGCTGGCCGTAGCTTTTGTCCTCCGGCGGGCTGAGGGGCTGGGCTCCGCGCTGGAGAAGGTCGTGGTAAACGGCCAAGGCGTCGTCGACGAAGACTGTAGACGCCGCCATGGTGCGAGGCGGTGGGTGAGCCGGTGCCTCGGATGCTCACATCTACGCCCTGGCCCACACGGATGTTCACGTCGCCGACCGACACGCCGACCTGAGTCGCCGCCTGGGTTCCGCTTCGGCAGAAATGAATCTCCACGCCGCCCCGGCGGACGATGGCGTAGGGCACGTCGGCCCAGAGGCCGGCGATCGTGAAGCCCAGGCGGTCGCGGCAATGCTCGGCCGATTGGGCGACATCGCGCACGGGCAACATCGCGGCGGCGCGCCGGAACGACGCATCGGTCAGCGGCGGGGTCCGGGTGGCGGGCGCGAGGCAGTCCTTTTAATCAAGAGGGTCGGCCGGCGGGGCACAATGGGGCTGCATGGATTTCATCATGGGCCGTTGGCTGGGCAGGGTCAATAGGGAAATCCACCTTCTGAGGCGAGCATCTCGGATCGCCTCCAATAACTTTCGTTTTGGCGTGTGGGCGACAAAAACGCAGTTTTCGAAGGAAAAGAAGCGGGAGACACTTGACAGAACCCGAACATGCATTATCCTATCAAAAACCGAACATTGACGACTATAAGGAACACCGTTATGGTTAGCGCCGCGACAGCAAAGGCATCCGGGAACGGGCACTCCAGCACCTCCACTGACAGGGTCGGCACCATGGCCAAGAGCTCCGCGGGCGGGTCGAACGCAGCGTCGGGCGCCGAGAAATCGGACAAGGCGGCGGCCGACCCCGGCCGGCAGCGTGCGATCGACACCGCCGTCGCCCAGATCGAGCGGGCCTTCGGCAAGGGCTCGATCATGCGGCTCGATGACGACCCCTCCATCATCATCCCCGGCATCTCCACCGGCTCGATCAGCCTCGACCTCGCCTTGGGCGGACGGGGCATGCCGCGCGGTCGCGTCGTCGAGATCTTCGGCCCTGAATCCTCCGGCAAGACCACCCTCGCCCTCCACGTCCTCGCCAGCGCCCAGAAGTCCGGCGGGGTCGGCGCCTTCATCGACGCCGAGCATGCCCTCGACCCCTCCTGGGCCCGCCGCCTGGGCGTCAACCTCGAAAACCTCCTCGTCAGACAGCCCGACACGGGCGAACAGGCCCTCGAGATCTGCGAGATGCTAGTCCGCTCCAACGGCGTCGACGTCATCGTCATCGACTCGGTCGCGGCCCTGATCACCCGCGCGGAGATCGAAGGCGAGATGGGCGACTCCCACGTCGGCCTGCAGGCCCGCCTCATGAGCCAGGCCCTCCGCAAGCTCACCGGCGCGATCAACAAGAGCCGCTGCACCGTCATCTTCATCAACCAGATCCGCGAGAAGATCGGCGTGATGTTCGGCAACCCCGAGACCACCCCCGGCGGGCGGGCGCTGAAGTTCTACGCCTCGGTCCGCGTCGACATCCGCCGCACCGGGTCGATCAAGGAGGGCGAGATCGCGGTGGGCAACCGCGTGCGCGCCCGCGTGGTCAAGAACAAGATCGCCCCCCCGTTCCGCGACGCCGAGTTCGACATCATGTTCGACGAGGGCATCAGCTCCTCGGGCGACTTGGTCGACCTGGCGGTGACGGCCGAGGTCGTGCAGAAGTCGGGCGCTTGGTTCAACTTCGGGCAGGTCCGCCTCGGGCAGGGGCGCGAGAACGCCAAGAAGTTCCTGATGGAGAACACCGAGCTCTTCGAGGAGATCAAGAAGCAGGTGCTCGAGAAGAAGGGGGCCGGCAACCTGCTCAAGTCGCCCAAGGCCGAAGTACCCAAGGACGACGAGGAAGTCGAGGCGGAGGCGGAGTGAGCGCTTCGCGGGGGCCGACGCACCCTTCGCCCCTTTGGGGAGAAGGTGGCCGGTATTCCGGCCGGATGAGGGGTGGGTGTCCAATACACAATGTCGGCACCGGTCGGGCTGATTTGGCTCTGGACTGGTTCTGATCTGACTTTGGCCTGGCCCTCACGCCGGCATGGTGGGCGACCTCAACCGTTCATTTCTCCGTGAACTTTGAGAGTCGCCCGGCCAGTAGCCGATAAATTGTGAAGATGGCGGGCCCGGACTACATCGTCGACATCGAGGGGCTGCGGCCGACCGACGGGAAGCCGGCGAGGGACGCCGCTCGCATTCCCGGGACCTCCGGCGCTCCCGCCAATGTCGGTTCCCCGGGGATTCCCGGCGACGACAAAGACCCCTCGCTCCGAGGCCGTCCGTGGCTTTCGGTCCGCTGGCGCTGCTGCGGCGGTTACACCCGGGTCTATCGCAACGCCCAAGCGACCGCCTACGAAGGCCGATGCCCGACGTGCAGCAAGCCCGTCCGCGTCAAGGTCGGCCAAGGCGGCACCGATTGCCGCTTCTTCGAGGCGGGTTGAAGCACCGCTTGATCCCTGACTCCTCCGTTGCCGCCCATCGCTCCGGCTGGCCAGCGCACGCTCCCCGCCGACGCGGCCGCGCACGGCCTATCCATCGTTGCGTCAACGGCAATAGCGACGTCAAATCGCGCTGGCCTTTGCGTCGCAGATGCCTACGATTACCCACGAAGTTGACGTCCATGACCCCGGGCCTATCCCGCGCCAACACCCCAACAAGCCAATTCAACCAGCGTCCGCTGCCGTTTGAACGTTCGTCGGCAATCCTTCGTCAATCCTCACCATTCCATCAGACCCCGGAGCCACCATGAAATCCGTCCATAACGACCTTCCCGCCGCGACCCGCACCGCCATGATCAAGCTCTGCAACGCCCGCCTGGCCGACGCGCTCGACCTCGCCCTGCAGGTCAAGCACGCCCACTGGAACCTCAAGGGCAAGCAGTTCATCGCCCTGCACGAACTCTTCGACGAGATCTACGACCGCGTGAACGAGGGCGTCGACACGATCGCCGAGCGGGCCGTGCAGCTCGGCGGCGAGGCCGAGGGGCTCGCGAAGAATGTCGTGAAGGGCACGAGCCTGCCCGCCTACCCGCATGGGATCGCCCCGGGGCTCGACCACGTCGCCGCCTTGGCGAACGCGCTCTCCGCCTGCGCCAAGGGGTGCCGGGCCGCGATCGACGCCGCGGCCGGGAAGGGCGACGCCGTCACCAGCGACATGTTCACCGCCATCACCGCGGGGCTCGACAAGGACGTCTGGTTCCTCGAGGCCCACTTGAACTGAGCCGGGTTTCCCGGATCAAGCGCCGACAACACCTCATCCCCAAAGCCCAGGCACCGCGTGCCTGGGTTTTTCTTGCGCACGTCGAAAATCCCCGCGCCTGTGGTACCCTCCTTTCTCCTTTTCCACATCCGCGAGAAGGCCTTTTCATGACGACTCTTCTCCCGCTCCGCGCCGCCGCGATCCACCTGCCCGACGCCGCGCCCAGCACCATCGCCCAGACTGCCGCGACGGAGCTGCGCCGCTTCCTCCTGATTCTCACGGGGCACGACAGCGGCATCACGCATGCCGCGCCCGACGCCGCACCGCGTCGCGCCCCCCGCATCACGCTCACCATCGATCCCGCGCTGGCGCGGTCGCTCCAGGCCGAGGTCACGCGCGCCTCCGTCGGCGACGAGGGCTTCCGACTCCGCGTCGCTCCCGCCTCCGTTGCCACGAAGGACGGCTCGACGCAGGCCGATGTCGTCATCGCCGCCCTCCAACCCGTCGGCCTCCTCTACGGCGTCTACGCGCTGCTCGAACTCGCGGGCATGGGCTTCTATGCCGGGGGCGACACCTTCCCCGACCGCGACGACCCGGCCGGCGGCTGCGTCCCTCCCGGCCACGACCACACCCACAAGCCGGCGTTCGCCGCCCGCGGCGACATGCTGCACTACAACTTCATCGTCGGCCCGACCACATGGGGCCTCGACGACTACCGTTTCTACTTCGAGCAGCTCGCCAAGCAGCGCGGCAACGTCCTGCTCATGCACTGGTACGACGGCGAGCCCGGGGCCGCGAGTGAGGTCGACGGGCGATACGTCGCCGGCGGACCGGCCGAGAACAGCCTCAGCCTCCACTGGGGTGCGACCGCCTCGCTGCGCACCGCCGACTTCCGCTTCGGCGCGGGCGACCTCTTCGACAACGACTTCTTCGGCAGCCGCCCCGCGGAGGACGCGATCGACACGGTCGACGAGTTCCGCCGCTCGGAGGAGATGTTCGACGCCGCGACGCGCCACGCCCGCGCCCTGGGTGTGCGCGTGGCCGCGGGCTTCGAGGCGCCGCGCGGCTCGCCCAACGACCCCGTCGTGCAGTCGCACTTCCGCACCCGCCTCCGCCATTTCCTCGCCCGCAACCCCGCGTTGGCCCATCTCGCCCTCTGGCAGCACGAGTCGGGCGGCATCGTCGGCCAAACTCCTCCCGCCGCGGGGACGCCCGACGCCGCGCTGATGGAGCAGCAGCGCAGGCGCTTCGAGCACCTGGGCGACCCCATGCGCATCTGGGAGGCGATCCGCTTCGGGCGCTTCGCCCAGATCGCCCACGAGGAGATGAAGTCGCTTCGCCCCGACCTCACGCTGGTCATCATCGGGTGGGGCGGCGACCGTTGGATGCGCTTCGCCGACCTCTGCCTCGGCTACGACAAGACGCTCCCGGCCGACGTGATCTTTTGCTGCCATGAAAACATCGACGCGACCTTCGGCCCCAACGTCAGCACGCCCTGGGGGCAGCTCCCACCCGCGCGCCAGCGCTGGGCGATGCCGTGGGTGGAGCACGACTTGAACGACTGCTGGACCCGCCAGCCCAATGTCCCCGCGCTGGGCAAGCTCGCGCCGGACGCCCTGAAAAAAGGCTGCCAGGGACTGCTCACGCTCCACTGGCGCACGCGCGACGTCGAGGAGGAGTCCGGCTACGCCCTGCGCTTCGCCTGGGACCCCGCGCTCACGCCCCGGCGGTTCCTCCGCGACCTCGCCTCCGACTCCTTCGGCCCGTCCCACCGCGAGCCCCTCGGCGACATCCTGGAGCAACTACAGAACCTCGGCGCGCGTTGGACGGGCGTCGCCGGCGCGATCGAATGCGGGACGATGCACTGGACCGGGTGGAACCCGCCGATCCCGTTCCGGCTCGACGCCCCGGGCCTGCTGCGCCTGCGCGACCTGGCGATCCGCGGGCGCGACGCATTGGCGGAAGTGCCCAAGCCCGCGGCCGCGCCGGGGCAGGGGGCCTTCCACGAGCGGACGGAGGGCGCGGAGGCGCCGCGCCCGCGCGACATGAGCCGCCCCGGCGTCGCCGAGTTCGACGCGGCCGCGAAGCGGATCGAATCGCTGACCAACCAGCGCGACGAGGGCGTCATCCGCGCCGCGATCGCCGCGCTGATCGACACGCTCTTCGACCTGCGCACGAAGCTGATCGTCGGCGCGATGCCCCATTCGTGCTACCGCCCCGTGGACGAGTTCCTCATCCAGGCCCACCACCTCGCGCGGCACGGTGATGTCGAGCCGCACTTCGCCGCGCTGGCGAAGATTCGTCCGCGGCTGGTCGCGCTGCGCGAGGCCCTGGCCAGCGCGGGCCACGTCCGCCGGCTCGAACGGCTCGACTTCCTGCTGGCGACGATGGACTTCATCGTCTCCTACGACCGCGCCGCCATGCTGCTCGCTAGCGGCGGACCGATCGACCAGGCTCTCGCCTCTGCGGCCGCGGCCCACGCGCGGGGCGACAAGGCCGAGGCCGGCCGTCTTGCGGCGCAGGCGCTCGGCACGCTCACCGACGCGGGAATGGCTTCGGCCGTCCGGAGCATGACCCGCCGGCTCACTGTCCGCAGCGATTGGGGTACGCTGGCCACCATCCTCATCAAGCCCATTCCGCTTTACTTCGAAACGCTCACGAAGCTCAACAAGGTCCTCTCCGCGCCGCCGACGACGTCGCTCCGCGCCCGTGGAGGTGTCGACGCCGTGGCGATCGAGTGGCCCAAGCCGACGGTTTCCGCAGGTGCGGGTGGCGCGATCAAGGGCTATCGCCTCGATCGCCGGCGCGTGGGCGAGTCGGTGTGGCGCCCGTTGATCGAACTGGCTGTGGGCGCGCTGCCGATGGAAATCTACGTCGATCGCTTCGCTGAAGTTGATCGTTCCGCGGAGCCGGGCGACTACGAATACGCCGTCGCCTCGATCGCCGCCGACGGCGTCGTCGGCCCGCGCTCGCAGAGCGCCTTCGCCGCCGTGGGAAACGCGGCGGCGGTCCGTCTCCTCGCCTGCAAGCCTCCGGGCTTCCTGCCCGCGGGCGAGGATTTCCTCGTCCGCGTCGTGGCCGCAGGCGACCTGCCCGTCGACCGGCTCACGCTCAAGCACCGCCTCGCGGGCGAGACGATATGGAAGGAGCAGCCGATGCTGCACCGGTTCCGCCGGTCGTTCCAGGCGCTGTTGCCCGTCGCCGCAGTTCCCGCGCGAGGCGTGATGCAATGGCACGTGGAGGCGAAGGGCCGGGATGGCCGGATCTTCACCTGGCCGGAGACGACGGGGGACGGATTGCCGTGGAGCGTGGCGATCCACGCGGATTGCCAGTGAAATTGTTAGCCGGAAGCGCTAGCGACGGAACAGGGGTCGCACCATTTTCGGCACGGCAAGATGTATGCGGCAGGTCCACGGCATGCATCTGGCTGCGCCGTGATTCGTGGCACCCCCGTCCCGTCGCTTGCGCGTCCGGCTAACAAGACGGCGGATTTCCCGCGCGATTCACCCCGCCTCTTCCTCGCCATCGCCCTCTTCCTCGGCCCCGGGGCCGAAGGTCAGCGCGTTCTTGCCCTGCCGCTTGCTCTCGAGCGCCCGGGCGTCGGCGATCTCGATCAGCGCGTCGGGCGTGCGCCCGTCCCAGGGGAAGCCGGCGATCCCGCCCGAGATGGTGAGGCTTCCGCGGGCGGCGTCGCGGAGCTTGGGGAACTGGTGCTTGGCGATGGCCTCGCGGAAGCGGCGGGTCGCGCGGCGGACGCTCTGCGGGTGGCGGCTGTTGGGCTTGCGTGGCTCGGTGGCGTCCCAGAAGATCACGGCGAACTCGTCGCCGCCCACGCGGGCGACCACGTCGTGCGGGCGGACGACCGTCTGCATCAGCCGCGCGGTCTCGCGCAGGATCTCGTCGCCGGCGCAGTGGCCGTAGCGGTCGTTGTAGGTCTTGAAGTCGTCGATGTCGAAGAGCAGGAGCGTGACGCAGAAGCGTTCGCTGACGGCGCGGTCGAGCACCGCCGCGAGGAATTGGCGGAAGTAGCGCCAGTTCCAGGCGCCGGTGAGTTCGTCCTTGAATGCGGCCAGGCGCAGCTGCGTCAGGCGCTGGTCGAGCGAGACCCAGTGGCCCATCCAGTGGGCCCAGGGCGCGAGGTCGTCGGGCGAGGCGGGGGGCGGCGCGCAGAGCCGGCCAAGCGTCTGCCCCTCGTAGACGACCTCCGCGGAGGCGTGCCCGGGCGGCGGGCCGTTGGGCGCGGGGGCGAAGGTCAAGCCGGCGATCTCGGACCGCCCGGCGACGACGCGCAGGGGCAGGTCGCCCATGCCCGCGGTGTCGGCTAGCAGTCGGTTGATCAAGTCGATGTCGCCCAGGTCGGCGTCGGGGACGGCCGAGGCGGGCGCGGCGCTAGCGATCAACGGCTCGCGCAGGGCTTCGGGCAACGGTGCCCGCGTGGCGGCGACGGTCAGGCGGTTGACGATCGCCGCGCCGGCCGCGGCTTCGGCTCCCGGAGGAAGCGGGCTCGCGGGGGCGATCGCCCGGGCGGTGCGCGGCGGGTCGACGGGCAAAGGGCGCTCCGGCAGCGCGGCCGGTTCGGCGGGCTTCGCGATGGGGGCGGCGGTCTGGCCCACATCGTCGGCCGGCGCGAGCGCCGCCGCGGGGAAGCGTTCGCCGCGCAATCCCACGGGGCGCCCGACAGGCTGGAGTCCGACGCGCACCAAGCCAGAGAGCTCGCGCTCGTCGACGGGCTCGATGAGGTAGTCGTTGAAGCCCAGCCGGACCGCCTGGATGGCTGCGGGCTCCTCGTCGGGCGGGACGACCAGCAGCAGCATCGCGCTGGGGAGCAGCCGGCGAAGGCCCCGGACAGTGGAGTCGAGCGGGTCGCGCAGATCGCGGACTCGGCCAATGACGACGGCGGGAGCGTCGGTGCCGGCCTCGCCCAAGGCTTCGAGGAAATCACTGACCGAGGAAAGCCGTTCGACGACGCCCTCGCGGCGCAGCACGGCCCGCATCTCTTCGACGAAGGCGGCGTCGCCGACCACCAAGATCTGCCTCGTGGGGCCCGGCCGAAGCCGAGTGCCGGCGACGGGCGAGCCGTCGTCCAGCAACGTCGGGTCGTAGGTTGTGCTCATCTCTCTCCCTCGCTCAACGTCCCCGGCACTCCCAATCCCTCTCCACTCGCACGCTCCATCGCCCGGGTCTCAATCGTTCCGCGAGGCTCGCCGCGGGGGATTGCCCTGATCGCCCTTTGGCCTCGCCTTGGCGTCGGCCTCGGCCTGCTCCTCCGACTCCGCGTAGCCCAGCAGCATCGCCAACTCCTCGGCGGAGACCAGCGGGGCGTCGAGCGCCGAGGCCGGCGGCTTGACGCGCGGGGGCGGCGCGACGGCTCGCTGGCCGTGCGGCTCGGGCGTGGCGGCGGACGGCACGGCCGGGCCCGTCGAAGCAGCCGAAGCCGCGGTTTCGGTGACGGCGGCCGCCGGCTCGTCGAACGGACGAAGCCCCGTCCGCGCGGGCAGCGCCGCTTCGTATCGCCAGCAGCGGGCCCCGGGATAATAGCGCCTCACCGCCGCGAGCAACGCCTGCACACGCCGAATCGAGCCGGGCTCGTTGACGATCACGACGCGCGGGAGTTCGCGGGGCGTCGCGCCCAGCGCCAACTCGACCATCACGCTCGGGACGTCGCCCGCCACGCGTACCGACGCGCCTCGGGCGCGGAGGCCGTCGATCAACCGTTGGGGGAGCGGGTTCGCGGCGCCTGACAGGAGGATGCAATCGTATTGCAACCCCCGCGCAGCGCCATGGGGGCTTGGATGGCCGCCGCTCTCCTTTTCCATCCACACAATTCTACCGTTTGCCGGGCCCGAACCAATGCGGCGGGCGGGAAGATTTGGCTCGCGGCTCTTAGGGCGTTCCGCCTATCCGCGGCGACGAGGCGAGGGGCTCTGGGCAAGTCGGGCAACCGCGGCGGTGCGGGCGCTTTGTGTTCGCCGCGCGGGATATACTCCCGGACGTCTGCGGCGGAGCGGCCAAGCGTTGTTGTTCCGCGCTTGGCCTCGCCGGGGGGATGGCGAGCCGGGGACTGGGAGGACGGGAAGATGCTGAGCCTTGCCGCCGGTGCGCTCACCGGCCCGGACGTGACGGTGTTGCTGGTCTCCCTGGGGGTGCTTCTCGGCACGGCGCGGGTGTTGGGGGAATGCGCGCGGCGGATGCGCCAGCCGGCGGTCATCGGCGAGATGCTCGCCGGCGTCCTGCTCGGCCCCACCTGCCTGGGCCACTTTTACCCCGACCTGTTCCACGACGTCTTCCCCGAGGCCGGCGCCGCCCGCATCGCGCTCGACGCGATGATCGTCCTTGGAGTCCTGCTCCTGTTGCTGGTCGCAGGGCTGGAGGTCGACCTCTCCACCGCCGTGCGCCAGGGCAAGGCCGCGGCGCTGGTGAGCCTCACCGGCATGGTCTTCCCTTTCGCGATCGGCTTCGGCGCCGCGTGGCTCGCGCCGGGTTGGCTGGGCATGGGCGGGCACGGCAAGCCGCTCCCGTTCGCCCTCTTCATGGGCATCGCCCTCTCCATCACCGCGCTGCCCGTCATCGCCAAGATCCTCATCGACCTCAACATGTTCCGCAGCGACCTGGGCATGCTCATCGTCTCCGCGGCGATGGTCAACGACCTGGTCGGCTGGCTCGGCTTCGCCCTGGTGCTGGCGATGATCTCGGGCGGGGAGGGCGGGGGAGGCAGCGTCGCGGCGACGATGGTGGAAACGCTCGTCTTCCTGGGCTTGATGCTCACCGTCGGCCGCTGGCTGATCCACACCAGCCTGCCCTGGATCCAAGCCCGGTGGAGCTGGCCGGGCGGCGTGATCGGCTTCATCCTGGTCACGACGCTGCTCAGCGCGGCCTTCACCGAGTGGATCGGCGTCCACGCGATCTTCGGCGCGTTCATCGCCGACATCGCCATCGGCGACTCCTCGCACCTCCGCGAGCGCACGCGCGACACCATCCAGCAGTTCATCACCTACTTCTTCGCCCCGATCTTCTTCGCGAGCATCGGGCTGCGCCTGAACTTCCTCGCGTCGTTCGACCTGCTGATCGTCGTGGTCGTCCTGGTGATCGCCTTGGCGAGCAAGATCGGCGGCTGCTTCCTGGGCGCCCGCTGGGCGGGGATGACCCGCCGCGAGGGGCTGGCGGTGGGCTTCGGCATGGCGGCCCGCGGGGCGATGGAGATCATCCTCGCCCAGCTCGCCCGCCAGCACGACCTGATCGGCGACTCCACCTTCGTCGCGGTGATCATCATGGCGATCGTCACCAGCATGATCAGCGGCCCGGCGATGGAGTGGGTCCTCCGCCGGACGCAGCGCCTGCGCCTGTCGGACCTCTTCTCCGACAGGACCTACGCCGCGGACCTCAAGGCCCACGATGTGCGCAGCGCGATCGCGGAACTGGCGCTGCTGGCGGCGCCGGCGACGGGGCTGACCGCAGCGGCCATCGAGGATGCGGTCTGGCGGCGCGAGCAGCTCATGCACACGGGGCTCGGCGACGGGCTGGCCGTCCCGCACGCCCGGCTCGAGGAGCTGCGCAAGCCGGTGCTGGTCCTCGGACGGAGCCTGCACGGGGTGGACTTCGACGCGCCGGACGGCCGGCCAGCACGGATCATCGCGATGATCCTCACGCCCCTGCGCGACGCGACGGCGCAGTTGGAGATCCTCAAGATCCTCGCGGAGGCCTTCGCCCGCCCGTCGATCCGCCGCGGCGTGCTCGAGGCCGCCA
>JAPLMQ010000234.1 GCA_026386955.1 Planctomycetota bacterium | reverse complement strand
GCCCGCGCCCAGGTCGGAGCCGAAGATCACCTTGTCGGGCCCGGCGACCTCGACGAGGTGGCGCACGTCGTCGGCCTTGGGGCAGCAGACACAGGCGTGGAGGTTGGGGATGTCGCGGCAGAGCTGCGCGGCAGCGGCGACGTAGTCGGCCAGGCCCGAGTGACCCAGCACCACCGTCGCCTCCGGAGCCCAGCGGGCCAGCGCGGCGATCTGGAAGGTGGTCGAGTAAGGCGGCGTGCCGTCGTGGAAGAGCACGGGCACCTTGGCCCGCTCCGCGGCCTTGAGGATCTCGACCATCGTCTCCTTAACCATCGAGGAGGCGAAGGCCTGGCACCACGGGTGGAACTTCACGCCGCGGAAGATCGGGTCGGCCAGGCATCGCTCCAGCTCGGCCACGGCGGGCTTGCCCAGCTTGGGGTCGACGGTGACGAAGGGGATCATCCGCGTGGGGTACTCGCGTGACCGTGCGGCAAGAAAATCGTTGTGCGGGCCACAGGGCTCGTAGAAGCCCATGAGCGTGAAGATGCAGGCGATGTCGACGCCCATGCGGTCGAGGGCCGCGAGGAAGGCCTTCTCGTCGATCAATTGCGTGGAGAACCAGCGGTCGGCCAGATGGGTGTGGAAGTCGATGATCCTCATCGCTTGCCTCCCGTGGAGGCGTCGGCGGGCGGGCCGAAGAGAGCGAGAGGCGGGACCGGGACGGACTTGGGCGGCGTGAGGTTGAAGAGGCGGACGGCATTGTCGTGCAGGATCGCGCGGCGGGCCGCGGGGGCGAGATCGAGCCGGCCGAGGGAGCGGAGGTTGACGGCGTAGCGGTTCCGCGGCTCGCCGCCGGCGAAGAGGGCGCGGGTCGGGCCGAGGGATTCGACGATCGCCGAGATCGCGGTCGACCAGATCATCGAGGTGTCGAAGTAGATGTTGGGGACCTCGGCGGCGACGCCGGGCAGCTCGAACCACATGTCGGTGAAGCCGGCCCAGCCGAGGATGAAGTTGGCCTGCGGCATGCGGCGGGCGACCTCGCCGACGGCAAGGACGTCGGCGTAGATGTAGGTGCCGGTGTGGATGACGATCGGCCACCGGAAGGAGGCGGCGAGTTCCAGCACCGGCGCGGCGACGGGCTCGAAGGGCGAGAAACCCTGGCGCGCGGGGTGGAGGAAGAGGCCGACGGCGCCCTCGTCGCGCGAGCGGCGGAGTTCATCGAGCGCGGCCGATCCGAACCAAGGGTTGACGGTGACGAGGCCGCGGACGCGCGGGCCGGCGGAGAGGACGCGGCGGTTGCCGGCGCGGTTGTCGACGACGAGCTCGGCACCCATCGGGCGGGCGAGCGCCAGCGCGATCCCCGCGGCGTCCATGCGGCGGATCAGCTCGCTGGTCTCCAGCGCGTGCGGATGCTCGCGCCCCAGGAGGACGTGGGCGTCGATGATGGGCGGGTCGAGGGTCGGGGTCATGGGGTGGGCAGGTCGAGTAATGGTTGCACAAACTGGCTTGTCTGGTGCCACATGACCCCTCTGAACAACCCGGCCTCGCCGCCGCGCCGGGCGGCGAACGCTCTTGGGCGGGGTTTCCCGCGGCTCCAAAGCCCGGTCCGGTCCCGCGGGGCGTCGCTCCGGGCCCCGCTGCGGCCCTCTC
>JAPLMQ010000114.1 GCA_026386955.1 Planctomycetota bacterium | reverse complement strand
CTTTGCCCGCCGCGCCGTCAAGACGCAAGAAAAAGGGCCTTTTCCACACCTCTTCCCGCCGTTTGACGCGGTTCGGCCGGTTCGTCACGCTTGATGCGGCCGCGGGAGGGTTATTCAGAGGGGTCACATGTCACGAGTACGGTGACATGTGGCACCAGACAACGCGCGTCTGTCGCTGTCGGCCTGACATCTGGATCAATTTCGCAAACTTCACTCGCCTCCCGCCACGCGCAGGCCGGCCTCGCCGCTGCCCGTCAACTCTACGCGCCACGGTTGGCCGTCCACCACCAACTCCACCACCGCCGCCCGCGGGTCGGCGTAAGCCAGCGTCGCCGTCACCTTCGACGGCGCGTCGGCGGCATGGGCCTCGAGCACCGTCACGAAGAGCGCCTCGGCCGCGGGCACGGCGTTGCGCACCCGCAGCACGTCCATCGGCGGGCCGCCGTGGCCGGAGATCCCCTCGATCACCTGCTTCTCGACGATGAACGCGCTCGCCTGGGCCGCGAGGCTGCGCAGCGTCAGCGCCCCCTTCTTCCCGCCCGCGCGATGGACGCCGGGCGCTTCCCCCGCGACGAACGCATGGTCGCTGTGGAAATAGAGGTCGAACGTCGATGCCGCCTCCGCCGCGACACGGTCGATGAGGATCCAGCAGTCCGGGCGGATGTAGACGACGTGGCGCTCGATGCGCTTCGCCTTGGCCGCGTGTTCATAGGCCTGCGTCAGGTCGGCCGCGATCGACTCCCACTTGGGCGCCGACCCGCCCGGGCCCGACTCGGTCCTCATGATCCGCGGCCCGCGCCGCTCGCGACGCAGCTCCACGCCCTCGAACCAGACGCTCCTCTCGCCTGTCTGCCCGATGCCGTTCACGAGAATCGTGTTGCGGTAGGCGGTGAGCTTCTGGCTGTAGCCCGTGTCGCAGAGCAGCCAATCGCCGTGGGCGAAGAGGAGGACCGAGCCCGCGTCGGGGTGCATGTGCCCGCCGCCGATGTCGGCGTTGAAGTCGCGGGTCGCCTTGTGCCCCGAGAAGGGCGCGCAGTGGAAGCCGAGCACCGACTCGTGCCCGTTCCAGTCGGAGCGCAAGACCGAGAGCCCCTGGTCGGGGAAGTGGCGCGTCGGGGGCAGCGGCGTCGGCGCCGCGGCGTCGACCTGGCCCGGCGCGATCGCGGGCACCGTCGGGTCGTACCAGATGGGGTTGATGTACGAGCCGGCGGTCAGCCCCTCGCGGTTCACCTCGAGGGCGAACCACTGCAGGCGCGGGTCGCGGGTGTAGCCCGCGAGGCGGAGGAGGAAGGTGTCGGGCCCGTGCCAGTGGTAGCGCACGCCGTCGCCGAAGCACATCACCGAGTCGCGCGGCGCCCAGTCCCTGCGCGGGAGCGAGCTGTAGAGGTGGTAGAAGCCGGTGTTGCGCAGCCAGTCGGACTGGGCGAAGAGGTCGACGCCCAGGACGTCGTTGATGAGGTC
Source organism: Planctomycetota bacterium (assembly GCA_026386955.1). GTDB lineage: Bacteria > Planctomycetota > Phycisphaerae > Phycisphaerales > Phycisphaeraceae > JAPLMQ01. The sequence goes on along the minus strand of JAPLMQ010000114.1, from coordinate 15,258 downwards.
GACGGTCTTGACGAGGTACTCGGCGTAGAACTCGCCGTAGCCCACGCCCTCCTGCGAGACGCCGTCGGGCCCGAGCGCGTCGATCATCTGGCGGGTCTTCTCGGAGGCCAGCTTGATCCACGGGGCCATGTGGGGCACGTCGTCATAGAGCGCGAGCCCGCCCGCGGCCAGGTCGTAGATGTAGTTCGGCAGGTGGTTGCAGGTGTACCAGGTGGCGGTGATGGTGCTGTAGTCGGCGAGCTTTTGGTAGTGCTCGCGTCCCCGGCGGTTGATGTAGTCGCGCGTGGTGGCGAGGGTCTGCGGGTCGAGGATGCCGAAGAGCCAGTCGTAGCCGATCGCCAGGCCGTAGAGCCAGCAGCCGCCGAAGGAGCCGTGGCCGTCGGTGCCCTCGAAGGTGCAGGTGTGGCGCATGATGTCGCGGGCGGCTTCGAGGTGTTCGACTTTCCCGTCGAGCAGGAAGGCGAGCGCGACTTCGGGAAGACGTCCGCCCGGCCCGCCGCGCCCTTGCGTCTGCCCGGCGCGGATCTGGGTCGTCGCGTGGTCGGCATGCCGGCGGACCTGGTCGATCATCGTCTTCCACGGCTCGCGGTCCTTGCGCGTCCGCAGGAGTTCAAGCCGCTCGGCGTTGAGGTGCAGCCGGGGATGGACCTCGGCGAGGGTCATCTCCAGGGGCGTGGCGCCGTTGATCACGTCGACGAGATTCGGGGTGGGCATCGGGAGGTCCCGGGAATGGGTGGGGTGGATGAGGCGACGGACGTTCGGGCCAGCGGTGAAAAGTCGGAACAATTATCGCAGATTCACGCGGGGTCCGCAGGGGTGGGGGGGCGGGAGGATGCGGGAGATGAGAGGTTGTGAATGATCAGAGACGGACATGTGCCCCCGCGAATTTCCAAGGGCGTGCCACATCGCAGCCGAAGGCTGCTATGTGCGAGTGAACAGGTGAGCCAGGGTTCGCGAGGGGTCTCTCCCCGGTTCCGCCGATGGACGTGGGCTCAAAGCCCGGAAACCGCGGCGCGTCCGGTTGACCGGCACCTAGCCGCCTTCGGCTGCGATGTGGCACGGTCCAACGTCGATTGAGCAACGCAACAGAGCCAGCCGGACTCCGTGTGTCCGGAGTTCGGGCGAGAGCGGCACTCCGCCCGCGCGAAGCCGGATGACGATCTGCCGATGCACTCCCGCAGTCCCGGCCACCTCCCTCCGGGGCGAAAGTGGCCGCCCCGACGTATCTTGATCGCCGCACGCGCCCCTCTTCACGACGGCCCCCGGAGACCCCCATGAAACTCACCGAGTTCGACATCCACGCCGGCGGCTCGCCCGGGCGGACGGTCACCTGCCTCCTGGCCGAGCCCGACGACGGCAAGCTCGCCGCCGACCCGGCCCTGGTGCTCAACTTCGCCGCCGACCGCAAGACCAACATCTCCGAGCCGATCTACGACATCCCCACCAAGGTCTTCGTCGAGGCGGGGCATCGCGCCCTCGCGTTCGACATGCCGCACCACGGCCAGCGGATCGCCCCGTGGAAGAAGCAGGGGATCGAGGGCTTCGTCGAGGCGATGCGGGCGGGCGTCGACTCCTTCGTCATCCACACCGAGGATGCCAAGGCCGCGATCGACGAGGCGCTGAAGCGCGGGCTCGCCCGGCCGGGGCGCATCGCGGCCGCGGGCACCTCGCGCGGGGGCTACTGCGCCCTTCGCCTCGCCGCGGCCGACCCGCGCGTCGACGCCGTCGCCGCCTACGCCCCGGTCGTCGATTGGTGGTTCCTCACCGAGTTCGCCGCCGACCGCGAGCGCCCCGAGGTCGCGAAGCTGGCGCTGACGCACTTCATCCCCGCCCTCGCGGGCCGGCCGGCCTGGATGGCGATCGGCAACGAGGACCGGCGGGTGAACACCGTCGCCTGCATCGAGTTCGCCCTGGCCCTGGCGCGGGCGGGCGAGGCTGTCGCCGCCCAAGGCCCCGCGGCCGCGCCCGGGCTCGCCTTCCACCTCGTCGACGGCGAGAAGGGGCACACGCTCTCAAACGCCTGGCGCACGGCCGGCGCGGAGTTCCTGCTCAAGCGGATGGGGTGAGGCCCGTGCGCGCCGCACTTCGCCCGCATCCGCAGCCCTCTTCCGGTGACACGCCACGATGCAGCCGACCCCGCCGCGAAACCGCCTGCATTATTTCGCGCTCGCCTTGCTCGTCATCGCGCTCGGCATCACCCTCCGCTCGCCGCTCTTCACCTGGCTGCCCTTCATCCCCAAGTACGGCGGCGACGCGCTCTGGGCCATGATGTTCTTCCTCCTCATCGGGGCGATCTTCCCGCGCGCCTCCGCGGCCCGGGTCGCCCTCGCCGCCGTCGCGGTCTCGCTCGCCATCGAGTTCTTCAAGCTTTACCACCAACCCGACCTCGACCGCTTCCGCGAAACCCTCGCCGGCCGGCTGACGCTGGGCAAGAACTTCTCTTGGGGCGGCATCGCGGCCTACGTGCTTGGAGCCGTGGTCGCCGCGGGAGCCGAATGGGGCGTGCGGAGGCCGCCTGCAACGAAGAGCGGACCACAGACGTAATGCGAAGTGGCGGCGCGATGACGACGAACCGATTTCCAGGCGATTTCCCATTGAGTGGGGGCCAACCATGAAACACCGAATCGCGGCCACGATCCTCCTCGCCCTTCTGGCGGCGCTCCTCTTCCCCGCCCGCGCGGGCGCTTGCCTCTGGGACCGCGACACGCTCGCCCACGAGGCCCAGGGGCAGGACGAGGTGGTCAACGCGGTCGTCGGCTGGTTCGACCGGAACCCGCCGCTCTATTACGAGATGCGGATCAAGCTCGCCTCCGCCGCGATCGAGAAGAACCCCGGCGACCTGGGGGCCTATGACGACGCCGCCGTCGCCTGCGACCGGATCGGGCGCGGCGACGAGGCGCTGGAGTGGATGGAGAGGAAGTCGCGCCGGCTCGACGCGCTGGACGCGAACGACCCGGCCGTGCGCGACCACCGCTATCGCTTCCTCGCCAACACGGGGACGTTCTGGGTCCACCGCTGGGCCCGCAACGGGGCCGACCGCGGCAAGCTGGCGGAGGTCGAGAAGGCCCGCGACTACATCGCCCGGGCGATCGAGCTGAACCCCAACGCCCACTTCGGACGCGAGAAGTACCAGCTCAAGTTCCTGGAGTGGATCATCGCCCCGCCGAACGCCTCGGCCCAGACCCAGCCGGCGGGCGATGAGACTTCTCCGACGGCGCAGCACGAAGCCGGCGCGGCGACCACGGCCCCGGCTTCGGGCCCCGCGATCTATTCGCTGGATTGCATCGGCTTGGTGCGTGCCATCGTGGGCACCAAGACCGAGTTGGGGACCAGGCCGGACGTCCCTTGGTTTGCGCTTGTCCGCGTTCGCCAAGAGGGCAAGGGCAGCCTGGCCGACCTCGGCTACGGCGACGCGGACAAGGGCCTCGCGGGGCTGGTGACGTTGGGCAACGCGTGGGAGAGCGTCGACGCTTTCACGTCGTTGTGGCTGGTCATGGCTGCCCAGCAGCGCTGGACCTTGTGCGTGCTGGCCCAGGCCAGGATCGACGCGTTGCTCGACGCCGGGAAGGGCACGCTGTCGCCCGATTTTGCGACGCGCGACGCCCTGCGCGAGTACCTGCAGCATCACGCGTTCCGCGGCGTGCCGATCGAAGAGGAGTACATTTCCAGGATCCGCACCTATTACACGCAGGCGTCCGCCGCGGCCCAGGCCCGGCACGAAGCCCGGCAGGCCTTCATGATGACGCGCCTCGAGGCGGGGCGGCACCCCGACACCGACCCGCATTTCTGGGACGGCTACCGCGAGCCCTCCCGGCCGTGGATGCCCGGCTCGTTGGGCCTCCTCAGCCGCATCGAGCGCGAGATCGGCAAGACGGGCACGATCGCGGCGGTGGTGCTGTTCGGGGCCTTGGTCGCCGCGTGGATGAGGTCGGCCATCCGCCGCCGCGCGGCGCGGCGGGCGAAGGCGGCGGGGTAGCGGGATCGCCCTCTTGCGTCGGCGCGCCGGGTTTTTAGGATGGCCGATCCCCATCCAAGGCCGCCGCCATGACGCAGAAAACGCCCGCCGCAAAACCCGCCGAAGAACTCGTCGTCTTCCTCGTCCGCAGCGCCGACAAGTGCGTCGACTGCGGCTGCGACCTGCCCCCCGGCTCGATGATCCTCCCCGAAGGGCAGCGCGGCATCCTCTGCATGGACTGCGCCGACCTGGGCCACCTGGAGTTCCTGCCCAGCGGCGACACGGCGCTGACGCGGCGGTCCAAGAAGCACTCGGGGCTCTGGGCCGTGGTTGTCCGCTGGGCCCCGCGGCGGAACCGGTACGAGCGGCAGGGCCTGCTGGTGGAGCCCGAGGCGATCGACAAGGCCGAGGCGGAGTGCCAGGCCGACGCCGACAAGCGGGCCCAGAAGCGCGAGTCGGCCCGCCCGAAACGCGAGGCGCAGGACCGCGAGTTCGTCGCGTCGTTCATCCAGCGCATCCTCGGGCTCTACCCCGGCTGCCCGCCCGCGACGGCGGAGGAGATCGCCGGCCACGCCTGCCAGAAGCACAGCGGTCGCGTGGGGCGCTCGGCGGCGGCGAAGGAGCTCGACGCGAAGGCGGTCACGCTCGCGGTCGGCGCGTTCGTGCGCCACCGCAGGACGAACTACGACGCGCTGCTGTCGCGCGGGGTCGACCGCCACGAGGCCCGCGCGAGCATCCGCGCGAAGGTCGACGAGACGATGGAGGCGTGGCAGCGCGCCAAGCCGCGGTGATCGCGCGATCGCGCGATCGCCTCATGGCTTGTGCGGCTAGTGCGTGTACGACTTGAGCGTCGTCTCCGCCCCGTCCGGCCCGATGTGGCGGACCATGACGTTCTCCATCTCCGGCTGCGCGGCGAACCAGAAGCGGTGCGACGGCCTCGGCTCGGCGTTCGGCTCGGCAGTCGGCGCGGCCTTCGCATCGGCCTCCTCGGGCGCGAACAGGTCGACGCGGTAGGCCTGCATCTGCGACGTTCCTACGGTGATCGTCTCGGCCTTCCCCGTGGAGACCACGCGCATCACCACCGGCTCGATCGAGGTGAGCTTCGCCTCCGCCTGCCCGGCGAGGACAGGCAGGCGCAGGTCGACCGGCTTGCCGAAGGGCAGGCCGCGGAGGACCAGCGGGAGCGTGTCGAGGAACGCCATGTCGACGGGCGGGGCGGCCTTTCCGTCGCGGAGGCCTTGCCCGGGCGCGGGGACGAACTCGTGCCAGTCGAGCGTGCCCTTGTGGTTCACCCACTGCTTGAAGGCCGGCCCGGCGGGCGTGTCGCGGGTCATGTCGATCTTGAGGCTCTTCAAGTCGGACTGGCCGACGTAGCAGAGCAGCGAAAGATGCTGGGGCTTGTCGTCGGTCGGCGCGTCGGCGAGGACGTCCGCGGTGAGGCGGTAGGTCAGGACGGGGCGCAGGCCCGGCACGGCGGGATCGGCGGCGCGGGTGCGGGTGACTGCGTCGGCGAATTGCTTGTCGATCACCACGTGGGCGACATATTTCTTCGGGTCGCGCTCCTTGGTCGACACGACGATGTCGTAGTCGATCGCCTCGGCGGAGCCGCGCATCCAGGCCGCGTTGGGGAAGTCGCGCGTGAAGTTCTGCAGCGCCCCGGCGGGGGGCGGGCCGGGGGGAATGGCGGGCTGCGTCGCGGGCGCGGTGGCGGGTTTCTCCTCGGCATGGGCAGGCGCGGAGATCAGCGCGCAGGCGAGGGCGATCGATGCGACGGACATACGGATGCGGATGGATTGACGCGGCATGCGAGGCTCCGCGGGCTGAGGTTGATGAAGACTACGGGCTCGCGCTGTCTGGTGCCACATGTCATCGTACTCGTGACATGTGTCTTGGAATGTCGTGTGATCCAGAATCTGAAAATGAGAGTCAAAACCTCATTGTTCACGGACTTTTCCGCGACGGTACGTCGTGGTTGTTGCGAGCCCGTGAGTCCTCCGTTGACCGGCACATGTCACGAGTACGCCCCCGGAATTGACATGTGGCACCAGAAAAGGCCGCGCGCCTCCACGCCCGGCCCATCCCTCACGTCCCCGCCATCTGGTGGTACAGCTCGGCATACCGCGCGTGCATGCGGTCCTGCGTGAACTGGCCGAGCAGGCGTTGCCGACCGGCCTGCCCCAAGCGCTGGCGGAGCGACGCGTCGCGCAGCAGGCGGAGGATGTTGTCCGCCAGCGGGGCGGGGCGCTCGCGGGGCGAGAGCAGGCCGGCCTCGTCGTTGCCGATCACCTCGGCGTTCCCGCCCACGTCGGTCGCGACGATCGGCAGCGCGCAGCCCATCGCCTCCAGCAGCGTCACGGAGATCCCCTCGCTCAGGCTGCTGAGCATGAAGACGTCGGCGGCGGCCATGAGGCGCGGGATGTCGCTCCGCACGCCCAGGAAACGCACGTTCGGGGCGATCTCGAGCTGCGCCGCCAGCGCCTCGATGTGGGCCCGCTCCGGGCCGTCGCCCGCGAGCAGCAGCGCCGCGCCGGGCAACTCCTCGACCACCTCGGCGACGGCGCGCACCGCGGTGGTGTGGTCCTTCACCGGATGGAACCGCGCCACCTGCAGCACCACCGGCTGGTCCGACGCCAGCCCCAGCTCCATGCGCACCGCGGCCCGCGTGCTGGGGCGCGGGTCGAAGACGAACCGCTGCGGGTCGATCCCGTTGCGCACGATCTCGATGCGCGAGGCCCGGATGCCCTCGTTGCCCACCAGCGCCTTCTTGACGAAGCCGCCCACCGCCGTGACGCGGTCGCCCCGGCGGAGCAGCAGGCGGTTGAAGAGCACGTGGCGGAGCTTGCGCTGGTCGGGGTAATGCCGCCCGTGCTCCGTGAAGAGGATGGGCGGGTCGGCCGCGAGCCGGCGGGAGAGGGCGGCGTAGAAGAAGGGCGTGTATTGATGGGCGTGGAGCAACTCGACGCCGTGGTCGCGCACGGCCGCGCGCAGCCGGCGGGCGAGGGCGAGGTCGATGCCCGAGCGGCGGCGGAGGTCCTCGACGGGGAACCCTTCCGCGGCCAGCGCTTCGCCCAGCGGGCCCACGCCGTCGAGGCAGAGGAAGACGAAGTCGAACCGGTCGCGCAGGCGGCGGGCAAGGTCGGCCGCGAGGACCTCGGCCCCGGCGACCTGCAGGCGGTGGAGCACCTGCCCGACGACGGGGCGGCGGGGGCGCGGAGCTTCCGAGCCGGGGGCGTCGGGGGCGAGGGTCGCGCCCGGAGGTCCGGGTTTGCCGGGGATTCCGGGGACTCCGGGGGCGGGGGACCGGGGATCGGTGGGCCGATCGGGGCTGGGCATCGGGGCGTCCTGGCGGCGACGACGGTGCGGCCGCTGGATCATTATTCGGTCTGCGCGGCTGCGGGGCGAATTCGCGGCCTCGCATCGTTGGCCGCAACTGATCCGCTCCTCTCCCTCCGGGAGAGGGTGGCACGGATGTACTCATCCGTGACGGGTGAGGGCGTGAGTGAACAAGATCGCCCGAAAAACCGCTTGCGTCTTCTGTGTTGATTGAGCGCGTCCGGTTGCCCACGCCCTCACCCGGCGGGAGTACCCGCCACCCTCTCCCGAAGGGAGAGGGGCAGCGCGGCATCGCGCACAGGATTTCAACGGAGCCGCCAAGGAGAAGGGACTGAGCACGAGATTCAGCCGCAATCGACGCAGGTGCCGACTTTGGTGACAACCCGTGGACAACCGGTGAACAGTATTTTTTCTAATACTGTCCGCGGTTGACATAACGCAGGCTAATGATAACATTCCCCTCGTCATGCAATCGTTGCGTCTATTCCTGGATGTCGCGAAGTACCAGAGCTTCAGCCGCGGGGCGGCGGAGCATGGGATCACCCAGTCCGCCGCCAGCCAGCGCATCCGCGCCCTGGAGAAGAAGCTGGGCGTGACGTTGTTCGACCGCAAGGTCCGCCCGTTGGCGATGACGCCCGCGGGCGAGGTCTTCGCGCGGGAGGGGCGGGAGCTGCTGGACCGGTACGACGCGCTGGAGCAGCGGGTGTCGAGCCTGAGGCCGGGCGTCGCGGGGCAGGTCGTGGTCGACGCGATCTATTCCGCGGGCATCGACCTGCTCGACCATCTCCGGCAGGAGTTCGAGGCTCTGCACCCGCGCGTGAGCGTGGTGGTGAACTACAAGCAGCCTGAGGAGGTCTTCGAGGCCGTGCGACGCGAGCAGTGCGATTTCGGGATCGTCTCCTTCCCCCAGCAATGGCGGGAGGGCGGCTTCATTCCGCTCCGCGACGAGCGCATGGCGGTGGTCTGCTCGCCCGAGCACCCCTGGGCCCACCGCCGCCGGCTGAACGCCTCCGACCTGCACGGGCAGCGCATGATCGCCTACGAGCCGAATCTCCCCGTCGCCCGGCGGATCAAGAAATACTTCCGTGACCTGGGCGTCGCGCCCTTGGTCGCCAGCGTCTTCGACAACATCGACACCATCAAGAGCGCCGTGGCGGTGACCGACCAGGTCGCCATCCTGCCCAAGCGCACGGCCGCGCGCGAGGCGGCGGCGGAGACGCTGGTGGTGATCGACCTTGAGCCGAAACTCGTCCGTTCGGTGGGCGTGATCCACCGTCGGCGGAAGACCGGCGTCACGGGGGTCTTCAGCCCCGCGGCGCAGGCGTTTGTGGACTATCTTCGCGAGCACGCCGGCGCCGACGTGGATTCGGCCGACGCGCTCGATCGCACCCTAGCCGGCAGCCAGCTGGTGGGAGGTCAGTCATGAGCACGCAGGACACGCAGCGGCAACCCGACTCGCTCGAACTCCAACTGAACAAGGCCGCGCATGAAGCCGCCGCCCTCAGCCCCGAGCGGTTCGCCGGCGAGCCGGTCAAGCAGGGCCTCTACGACCCGCAGTTCGAGAAGGACTCCTGCGGCGCCGGCTTCGTCGCCCACTTGAAGGGCGTCGCCAGCCACTCCATCGTCGGCAACGCCCTGACCATGCTCGAGAACATGGCCCACCGCGGCGCCTGCGGCTGCGAGGTCAACACCGGCGACGGCGCCGGCATCCTCACCGCCCTCCCGCACAGCTACTTCACGCGCATCGCCCGCGAGGAGATGCAGGTCGAGCTGCCCCACCCCGGCCACTACGCCGTGGGCAACATCTTCCTCCCGCGCGACCCAGGCTACCGCAAGGTCTGCAAGTTCATCCTCGAGAAGTTCATCGCCGACCAAGGGCAGAAGCTGCTCGGCTGGCGCTCCGTCCCGACCAACAACGCCGACCTGGGCCCCAGCGCCAAGGCCAGCGAGCCGCTGGTCGAGCAGGTCTTCATCGCCTCCGACCCGCGCATCAGCCAGGATGCCTTCGAGCGCCAGCTCTACCTGATCCGCAAGCAGACGTTCCACACCATCCGCGCCAGCGGCGACGAGCCGATGGCGAGCTACTACGTCTGCAGCCTCTCCTCGCGCATCATCGTCTACAAGGGGCAGCTCACCGCCCACCAGGTCCGCAGCTACTACCCCGACCTGTCGAACCCCGAGTTCGCCAGCCACTTGGCGATGGTCCACTCGCGCTTCAGCACCAACACCTTCCCCTCGTGGGACCGCTCGCAGCCGATGCGGTACATGAGCCACAACGGCGAGATCAACACCCTCCGCGGGAACGTCAACTGGATGCGGGCCCGCCAGGGCGTGATGAGCAGCGTGCTCTTCGGAAAGGAGTTCACCAAGGCCTTCGCGCTGATCGACCCGGTCACCAGCGACTCGGGCATGTTCGACAACGTGCTCGAGCTCTTGCTCCTCGCGGGGCGCAGCCTGCCCCACGCGGTGATGATGATGATCCCCGAGGCGTGGCAGAACCACCCGTTGATGGACGCCCGCCGCCGCGCGTTCTACGAGTACCACTCCTGCCTGATGGAGCCGTGGGACGGCCCCGCGTCGATCCCCTTCACCGACGGCCGCTACATCGGGGCCGTGCTCGACCGCAACGGCCTGCGCCCCAGCCGGTACTACATCACCAAGGACGACCTGGTCATCATGGCCAGCGAGGTGGGCGTGCTCGACGTCCCGCCCGAGCAGGTCCGCGTCAAGGGGCGCCTCCAGCCCGGGCGCATGTTCCTGGTCGACTTCAAGAAGGGGCGCGTCGTCGACGACCAGGAGATCAAGGACGAGATCGCCTCGGCCCATCCTTATGAGGAGTGGGTCCGCAAGGGGCGCATCGAGCTCAAGGACTTGAAGCCCGCCTCGCAGGCCCACGGCTTCCACCCCGACACGCTCATGTCGCGCCTCCAGGCCTTCGGCTACACCACCGAGCACCTGCAGATGCTCCTGCAGCCGATGGTCAGCAAGGGCACCGAGGCCCTGGGCTCGATGGGCAACGACGCCGCGCTGGCGGTGATGTCGGAGAAGTCGCGCCTCGTCTACGACTACTTCAAGCAGCTCTTCGCCCAGGTGACCAACCCGCCGATCGACTCGATCCGCGAGGAGGTCATCATGTCGCTCGAGTGCTACATCGGGCCCGAGGGCAACATCCTCGACACCACCGAGAGCCACTGCCAGCGGCTGCTGATCCCCAGCCCGGTGCTGACCAACGAGCAGTTGGCGGCGATCAAGCACATGGACCACCGCGGCTGGCGCACCCGCACGATCGACATCACCTACCCCAAGGCCGACGGGGCCGACGCCGCCGCCCTCACCGCCGGGCTCGTCGAAGCGCTCGACCGCATCTGCGCCGAGGCCAGCCAGGCGATCCGCGACGGGTATAGCATCGTGGTCCTCTCCGACCGCAACATCGGGCCCGACCGCGTCCCGCTCAGCTCGCTGCTCGCCGGTGCGACGGTCCATCACCACCTGGTGCGCACCGAGGAGCGCACGAAGATCGGCTTGGTGCTCGAATCCGGCGAGGCCCGCGAGATCCACCACCTCTGCCTCCTGGTGGGCTACGGCGCCGACGGCATCAACCCCTACCTCGCCTTCGAGTCGATGTGGCAGGCCCGCCGGGACGGGACGCTCGACGCGTCGCTGACCGACGAGAAGATCGTCTACAACTACATCAAGGCCACCGAGAAGGCGATGCGCAAGGTCATGGGCAAGATGGGCATCTCCACCTTGCAGAGCTACAAGGGCGCGCAGATCTTCGAGGCCGTGGGCCTCGACTCCAAGGTCGTCGAGCGCTGCTTCACGCACACGCCCAGCCGGATCCAGGGCGTGGGCTTCGAGGTCCTCGCCCAGGAGGCCTTCCGCCGGCACGAGCTGGGCTTCCCCCGCCGCGAGGCGATGCGGCTGCCCGTGCTCGCCAACGCGGGCGAGTACCACTGGCGCTCGGGGGGCGAGCAGCATGCGTGGGATCCGCAGGCGATCGCCTCGCTCCAGGCGGCCGCCCGCACCAACAGCCGCGGCGCCTTCGAGGCCTTCGTCAAGATGATGAACGAGGAGTCGCGGAAGATGTGCTATCTCCGCGGCCTGCTCCGCTTCAAGTCGCCCGAGCAGCTCGCCGCCATCGGCCTCAAGCCCGTCCCCATCGACGAGGTCGAGCCCGCCAAGGAGATCGTCCGCCGGTTCTGCACCGGGGCGATGAGCTTCGGCTCGATCTCCAAGGAGGCGCACGAGACGCTCGCGGTGGCGATGAACCGCATCGGCGGCAAGAGCAACACCGGCGAGGGCGGCGAGGCCTACGAGCGCTTCATCCCCCTCGCCAACGGCGACTCCCGCCGCTCGGCGATCAAGCAGGTCGCCTCCGGGCGTTTCGGCGTGACCAGCTACTACCTCACCAACGCCGACCAGCTCCAGATCAAGATGGCCCAGGGCGCGAAGCCCGGCGAGGGCGGCGAGCTCCCGGGCCACAAGGTCTCGCGCGACATCGCCGCCGTCCGCCACACCACCCCGGGCGTGATGCTCATCAGCCCGCCGCCGCACCACGACATCTACTCCATCGAGGACTTGGCCCAGCTCATCTACGACCTGAAGAACTCCAACCCCCGGGCCCGCATCAGCGTCAAGCTGGTCTCGGAGGTCGGCGTGGGCACCGTCGCCGCGGGCGTCGCCAAGGCACACGCGGACCACATCCTCATCTCCGGCCACGAGGGCGGCACGGGCGCCTCGCCGCTCACCGGCATCAAGCACGCCGGCCTGCCTTGGGAGCTGGGCATCGCCGAGACGCACCAGACGCTGGTGATGAACGGCCTGCGCTCGCGCGTCCGCCTCGAGACCGACGGCCAGCTCAAGACCGGGCGCGACGTCGCCATCGCCGCCATGCTCGGCGCCGAGGAGTTCGGCTTCGCCACCGCGCCGCTGATCACCCTGGGCTGCATCATGATGCGCAAGTGCCACCTCAACACCTGCCCCGTGGGCGTGGCGACTCAGGACCCCGAGCTGCGCAAGAAGTTCAACGGCCAGCCCGAGCACGTCATCAACTTCTTCTTCCTCCTCGCGGAGGACCTGCGGCAAGTCATGGCCAGCCTGGGCGTCCGCACCATCACCGAGCTGGTCGGGCGCGTCGACCTCCTCGAGACGCGCGACGCCATCGACCACTGGAAGGCCCGCGGGATCGACCTCGCCCCGCTCCTCATGCCCGCGCGCAAGCGCTCGCCCCAGGACGCCGTCACCTGCACCGAGATGCAGGACCACGGCCTCGACAAGGCGCTCGACGTCCAGCTCATCAGCCTCTGCGGGCGGGCCCTGGAGAAGGGCGACCCCGTCCGCCTCACCATGAACATCCGCAACGTCAACCGCACCGTCGGCACGATGCTCAGCCACGAGATCTCCAAGCGGTGGAACGACAAGGGCCTCCCCGACGACACCATCCGCGTGAAGTTCAGCGGCTCGGCCGGGCAGAGCTTCGGCGCGTGGCTGGCCCCGGGCGTCACCCTCGAGCTCGAGGGCGACGCCAACGACTACGTCGGCAAGGGGCTCTCGGGCGGGCGCATCCTGGTCTACCCCGACAAGAAGGCCCTCGCCTCGGGCTTCGTCGCCGAGAACAACATCCTCATCGGCAACGTCGCCCTCTACGGGGCCATCCTCGGGCAGGCCTTCTTCCGCGGCATCGCCGGCGAGCGCTTCTGCGTCCGCAACTCGGGCGCGACCGCGGTCGTCGAGGGCGTGGGCGACCACGGCTGCGAGTCCATGACCGGCGGGCGCGCCGTCATCCTCGGCCCCACAGGCCGCAACTTCGCCGCGGGCATGTCGGGCGGCATCGCCTACGTCTACGACCCCAACGACGACTTCCTGCCCAAGTGCAACCTCGGGCTGGTCGGCCTCGAGCGCGTCGAGAAGCCCAAGAGCGTCGCCGAGCTCAAGGGGCTCATCGAGCTGCACCACCGCTACACCAACTCGGCGGCGGCGGCGGCGATCCTCGCCGACTGGGAGAACGCGCTGCCCCGGTTCCAGATGGTCATGCCCGCCGACTACAAGCGCGTGCTCGACGAGAAGGAGCAGGAGGGCGACGACGAGGAGCTCGAGGCCGCGGGCGGCGAGCCCGGGGCGATCGCCCACGGGCATCACTGAGCCGTTCATCCATCGTTGCGTCATCCATCCTTTCGTTCGACGTCCACGTGTTTCAGTCTCACCTGGTTTTCCAGTCCGGTCCGTGATTTCCTTCGGAGTCTCCCATGGGCAAGCCCACCGGTTTCCTTGAGTTCACCCGCGAGTTGCCGACCTCCACGGGCGCGAAGACGCGCATCGGCGACTTCAACGAGTTCCACGAGCACATGCCCGAGGAGAAGCTGCAGGAGCAGGGCTCGCGCTGCATGGACTGCGGCGTCCCCTTCTGCCACACCGGGCAGCTCATGGCCGGCATGGCGGCGGGCTGCCCCATCAACAACCTCATCCCCGAGTGGAACGACCTGGTCTACCACGGCCGGTGGCGCGAGGCCCTCGACCGCCTCCACAAGACCAACAACTTCCCCGAGTTCACCGGGCGCGTCTGCCCCGCCCCCTGCGAGGGCTCCTGCGTCCTGGGCATCATCGACCCGCCCGTGACCATCAAGAACATCGAGGTCGCCATCATCGACAAGGGCTTCGAGGAGGGGTGGGTCGTCCCCAATCCCCCGCCCGTGCGCACCGGCAAGAAGGTCGCCGTCGTCGGCTCCGGCCCCTCGGGCCTCGCCTGCGCCGCCCAGCTCAACTCCGCGGGCCACCTCGTCACCGTCTTCGAGCGGGCCGACCGCATCGGCGGGCTGGTGATGTACGGCATCCCCAACATGAAGCTCGACAAGCAGAAGGTCGTCGAGCGCCGCTTGAAGCTGATGCGCGAGGAAGGCATCACCTTCGTCACCAACACCGAGATCGGCAAGGACTACCCCGCCGAGAAGCTCCTCGCGGAGTTCGACGCCGTGGTGCTCTGCACCGGCGCGACCAAGGGGCGCGACCTGCCCATCCCCGGGCGGCAGCTCAAGGGCATCCACATGGCGATGGAGTTCCTCCGCGCCAACACCAAGAGCCTGCTCGACTCGGGCCACAAGGACGGCAAGTACATCCCCGCCAAGGGCAAGAACGTCATCGTCATCGGCGGCGGCGACACCGGCACCGACTGCGTGGGCACCTCGATGCGCCACGGGTGCAAGAGCCTCGTGCAGTTCGAGCTCCTGCCCAAGCCGCCCGACGCCCGCGCCAAGGACAACCCCTGGCCCCAGTGGCCCAAGGTCTACAAGCTCGACTACGGGCAGGAGGAGGCGGCCGCGGTCTTCGGCTCCGACCCGCGCACCTACTGCATCCTCACCAAGGAGTTCGTCGGCGACGCCGACGGGAACGTCAAGGAGCTCAAGACCGTGCAGGTCGAGTGGGGCAAGGACGCGAACGGGAAGTTCGGCATGAAGGAGGTCCCCGGCTCCGAGAAGATCTACCCCGCCGAGCTGGTGCTGCTCGCGATGGGCTTCCTGGGCCCGGAGGACACCTTGGTCAAGGCCCTGGGCGTCGCCACCGACGAGCGCAGCAACTACAAGGCGGAGTACGGCCGGTTCAAGACCAGCATCGACAAGGTCTTCGCCGCCGGCGACTGCCGCCGCGGGCAGAGCCTGGTGGTCTGGGCCATCAACGAGGGCCGCGCCGCCGCTCGCGAGTGCGACCGGTTCCTGATGGGGACGACGGTCCTGCCCTGAGTCCGCGGGAAGCGGGTCTGTTGTGTTGTATTGTTGGCCGGACGCGAAAGCGACGGAGGCGCGCCCCAATCCTCGCCGGCGCGAAACGCCTCGCCATCTGGTGCCACATGACCCCTCTGAACAACCCGGCCTCGCCGCCGCGCCGGGCGGCGAACGCTCTTGGGCGGGGTTTCCCGCGGCTCCAAAGCCCGGTCCGGTCCCGCGGGGCGTCGCTCCGGGCCCCGCTGCGGCCCTCTC
>JAPLMQ010000069.1 GCA_026386955.1 Planctomycetota bacterium | reverse complement strand
GGATCACCCTGGCCGCCCGGCACCGTTACCCCCTCCACCCGGGCTTCCCCTCGACGCGGCGCTTCTGCGCGATCAACGTGCTCGAGGAGCTGGATTTGCCGGGCGAGTACTGCG
Organism: Planctomycetota bacterium; assembly: GCA_026386955.1. Classification (GTDB taxonomy): domain Bacteria; phylum Planctomycetota; class Phycisphaerae; order Phycisphaerales; family Phycisphaeraceae; genus JAPLMQ01. The sequence continues at coordinate 20,514 of JAPLMQ010000069.1, read as the reverse complement.
TCGACCCCAAGGCCGGGCGGCTCTACTTCTGGCCCGCGGCCGATCCACGGAACTCCCAGAACCCACAAGCCCCCCGCGTCGTCCTGGGCGCACTGCCCGGCCCGGTCGTGCAGATCACCGACGCCAGCCACGTGCTCCTCCGCGGCTTCGTGGTCGAGGCGACCATGGGCAACGCCATCCAGGTGCGCGGCGGGCAGGACGTGCGCATCCAGGCCTGCCACGTCCGCAACGTCCGGCAGGCGGGCGTCGTCGTCACCGGCGGCGAGGCCCACCGCGTCGAGGCCTGCGACATCCACGACACCGGCGCCGGCGGCGTCACCCTCGAGGGCGGCGACCGCAAGACCCTCACCCCCGCAGGCCACCAGGCGTCCAACAACCACATCTGGCGCTACGCCATCCACAAGATCACCTACGCCACCGCGATCGAGTTCAAGGGCGTGGGCAACCGGGCCGACCACAACCTGATCCACGACGCGCCCCACATGGCGGTGAGCGTCCAGGGCAACGACCACCTCTTCGAGTTCAACGTGGTCCACGACGTCTGCAACAAGTCGGACGACGCCGGCGCCCTCTACAAGGGGCGCAACCCCTCCTGCCGCGGCAACATCATCCGCAGCAACTTCTGGCACCACATCGGCGACATCCGCGGGCCCGGGGGCCTCCAGGGGCCCAGGAGCCAGGGCACCGCCGCGATCTACTTCGACGACGGCGACGGCGGCGACAGCGTCGTCGGCAACGTCTTCTACCGCTGCGGCGAGCCGAACGGGACCTCCTTCGGCACGATCTTCTCCCACGGCGGGCACGACCTGGTCGCCGACAACAACATCTTCATCGAGTGCAAGCGGGCCCTGGGCTCCACGCCTTGGAACGATGCCCGGTGGAAGACCGCGTTGGAGGGCGGCGGGGGCTGCCTGTGGACCAAGCGGCTGCTGGAGGAGGTGGACATCACCAAGCCGCCCTACACGACGCGCTACCCGGCCTTGGTGGGGTTCATGGACTTCAAGCCCGGGCAGCCGCGGGTCAGCCGGGCGGAGCGGAACGTCTTCGTCGACTGCGACAGCGTCAGCAGCGGCAATTGGCGGTGCGACAAGAAGCGGAACCTGACGCTCAAGGGCGACCCGGGGTTTGTCGGCGGGGCCAAGGGCGACTTCCGGCTGAAGGATGATTCGTCCGTGTTCCGGTCGCTGCCGGATTTTGTGCCGATTCCCTTCGAGAAGATCGGGCTTTTCGCCGACCCGCTGCGCCCGACCCCGCCGGTGGAGCGATGGGAAGAGGCGCCCGCGGGGAGGTGAGGGTGTTGGCCCGGTCCGGCCTGGTTCCGCGGCAATGTGGAAGATTGATTCACGCGTGAATCAAGGTGAATCAAGAGCGGCATCGAATTTCCAAGTGTCTGAATCGGGCGTTTTGAGGCGATCGCATGCCCTTGTGGGGCCGGGACTTGTGGGGATGATTGTGATCGCTCGGCGCGAGGGTGACCCGCTTGATTCTTGATTCTGATTCAGAATCAAGATTCAGGATGTGGATAACTTCGGGCCGCGAGGACCGGGGCGTGGAGGGCAATAGGTGTCGCTGACGTGTATTGGCCGACCCCCGTCCCGTAGCTTGCGCTTCCGGCTAACAACGCAACGTCTGCCCTCACTTCGCCGCGGCGAGCTGCGAGCGCTTGTCCCCGATGAGCTTGAGCAGCGCCTTCTGCGGGTCGGCGAACTTCGCCAGGCCCTCGACCATCAACCCATCCTCCATCTTCTGCGGGTCGACCGTCTTGTCGATCTCGTCCAGCACCGCCTTGGCCGGCATCTCCGCGACGCGAGAGGCGTAGCTCTTTCCCAGCGCCTGCACGGCGTCGTTGGTCGCCGGCGGGTTGGTCTGGATGTCGCTTCCCGCCAGGGCCGCGACGTACTTGTCGGCCGGGTCGTTGGGCTTCTTGGTCCCCGTGCTGGCGAAGATCATCTCCTGCTGCAGCGGGAGCTTCTTGTTGGCCCAGAAGGCCTTGTTCTCCGCCCAGATCCGCTTGGCGTTGACCAAGCCCACCAGCCCCTGGGCCGCGGGGCTCAGTTGCGGGAGGTTCTTCTCCGTCCAGACGTCGACGCGCGAGACGAAGATGCTGTAGACGCTCTTGAAGCCGTCGAGCGACTTTCGCTTTTGGGCCCCGCGCCAGATCGCCTCGCGGGCGATGCGGTACTGGCGGGTCGAGAAGATCAGCGTGACGTTGAGCGTGATGCCCACGGCCGCGAGGGCCTCGAGGGCATCGAGCCCCGCGGGCGTCGCGGGGACCTTGATCATCCGGTTGGTGTGCCCCTGGGCCCACTTCTTGCCCAGCTCGACGTACGAGGCGACGCGCTGGGCGTGCGGCGGGCCGGCCTGGACGTCCTCCAGCAACGGGTCGAGCTCGAAGCTGACGTAGCCGTCGTTGCCCTTGGTCCGCTGGGCCACGGGGGCGAAGACCGCCTGGGCCTCGCGGACGAGGTGGTCGGTCAGGGCCCAGGCGAGGTCGTGGTCGTTGTGCCCCTTGGCGAGGAGTTGGCCGATCATGCCGTCGAAGCGCCCGGTCTTGATCAGGTCGGCGATGATGATGGGGTTGGAGGTCGCCCCGGTGGCGCCGATCTTGAAGTTCTTGGCGACCAACTCGGGGTCGATCGAGTCGAGCCAGACCTTGGTGCCGGCGGCGATGAGCGATTCAATGGGCGTGGGCATCGGCGATACTCCGTTTGCGGGGCTGGGCCCAGGCGTCCGTGGCCGGGGCGGATGACTTCACTCGAACGATTCCAAGGCTGAGGCTGGGGCGGCCTCATGGCGGGAACGGCCGCGCGGGGCGGTCACCGTACCGCCAGCACGATCACCAAGACCACCAGCACGATCGACAGCGCCCACCCCGCGAGCGCCAGCCAGAACATCGGCTGCTCGACGATCGGGACGTCGCGGATCACCGTGGTCACGCCCCCGGCCTGGTTCTCCCCGCCGTGGCCGATGGCCTGCCCGTCGACCGACTTTTCCAGCGAGGCCAGCGAGGCGAGGTCAAACTTCCGCCGGGCCTGAAGGGGGGGCTCGCCGCGGGCGACGGCCTCGAGGTCCTGCGTCAGCTCGGCGAAGGTGTTGTAGCGCTCGTCGCGGTTCTTGGCCATGCAGACTTCGATGATCTCGCACAGGCCCGAGCTGAGGCGGGAGTTGATGTGGTCCGGCGGGACCAGCGGGGCCTTGAGGTGCTTGTGCATGACGGCCGAGGGGTTGGGGGCGTCGAAGGGCACCTGCCCGGTGACCATGTGGTAGAGCGTCGCGCCCAGGCCGTAGATGTCGGCGCGGAAGTCGACGTCCTTCTCGCCGCGGATCTGCTCGGGCGAGATGTAGTAGGGGGTGCCGTAGGCCTTGCCGGCCTCGGCCTCGGCGGCCTCGCGGTCGGAGACGGCGCGGGCGAGGCCCATGTCGGCCAGCTTCGCCACGCCCTGGCTGGTGATCATGATGTTCTTGGGCTTCACGTCGCGGTGGATGAAGCCGGCCTTCTGGGCGTGGTCGAGGGCGTTGGAGATCTGCATGATGATCCGCAGCGCGTCGGCCTCGGAGTAGGCGCCCTTCTTGACGATGTCGTCGTAGACCGTCCACCCCTCGACGTACTCCATGACGAAGTAGTGGAACTCGCCCGCCTTGCCGACGTCGAGGGCGCCGACGATGTTGGGGTGGTTGAGCTTGGCGGCGGCCTTGCCCTCGGCGTAGAAGCGCTCGACGAACTGCGGGTTGTTGGTCTGCTTGCGGGGGAGGATCTTGATCGCCACGAGGCGGTCGAGGCTAAGCTGCCTGGCGCGGTAGACCGTCGCCATCGCGCCGGCGCCGAGGCGGTCGAGGATCTGGTACCCGGGGATCTGCTGCCCGCCCTTGGGCTCCTCGACCAGCGGGCGGATGCGGTCGACCTGGCGCTGGGTGACCACGCCGTTGGCGACCAGCAGCGCCGCGAGGCTCTGCTGGCTGATGTCGTCGGCGTCGCCGCCTTCGCGCTGCAGGGCCTGGCACTGCTCGACGTCGGCGGCGGTGGCGAGGCCTTGGTCGACCAAGGCCTTGGCGAGGAGGGCGTCGGTGTTGCTTTGGGTCATTTCGGCCATGGTCGCGAAAGCCGTCCGCGGAAGGGGTGTGTGTGGTGATTATCGGCCGCATGGGGCCGGAGTCATGACCGGAAGGCATTGTGACCGGCGAATGATAGGTCTGCGTGAGCAAGTCCGGCGCGGGCTTGGGCGCCGACGTGAGATGCGGAACGGACCGGCCCTCCGGAATCTCCCACGCCACGCCGCTCGAATTCCTCAAATAATCGCGTACCTATACCGCGCCGCGGGCCGGGTTCCAAGCGGGGAGCCGGCTGCAAAGGCTGCATGGCCGGGCAATGTTGGTCGCAAACGACAAGGCGAGGCACCAGCCATTCCGTTGGCCGGACGCGCGCCGGATGCGAGGCGCATCCGGCGAACGGGTCCATCATCCCCTTGACGCCCCGATTAAATTAATTAACTTCATTAAATCATGAGCGGCCTGCCCTCGACATTGCGATGGCTCAACGAGCGACTGGTCTTCGAGCGCCTCCTGCGCGGCGAGCCCGCCTCGCGGGCCGACCTCGCCAAGGCGACGGGCCTGAGCGCGCCGACCGTCGGCAAGGTCGCCGACCGCCTGCTGGCCGCGGGATTGATCGAGGAAACCGAAACGCCCACCGCTCGCGCCCATGATCTGGGTGTCGAAATCGTCCGTGCCGCCGCCTCGCCCTCTCCCGGAAGGCCCTCGCGTCCGCTGCGGCTCGACCGCACGCGGCTCCGGCTCCTCGCCTTGCAAATCGGCGTCCGCCACACCCGGCTCGCGGCCCTGCCCATCGCCGGCCCCGCCGACGAGCGCTGGCCAGTCCAGTTCGCCACGCCCTCCACGGCCGCGACCTTCGCCCGCCGGCTACGTCGCGCCGCGGAGCGCGTCGGCGCGCTCGCGGGCATCGACCAGCCCTGGGCGGTGATGGTCAGCGTGCCAGGCGTCGTCGACGAGGAGGCGGGGCGAGTCCTCCTCTCGCCCAATCTCCACTGGACGGAGAAGGCCGATCTCCCCAAGCTCGTCCGCGGCGTGTGGGACGCGCCGGTCTGTCTGGTGCAGGAGATCCGCGCCCTCGCTCTTGGACAGGCCGTGGCCGAGCCGGAGGGGCGAGATTTTCTATTGGTCGACTTCGGCGAAGGCGTGGGCGGGGCGGTCGTCCGCGACGGGCGGCTGCACGCTGGGGCGCTCCCGCTCAGCGGCGAGCTGGGCCACACGCCTATCCTCGGCAACGACCGCGCCTGCGGCTGCGGCGCGGTGGGCTGCGCGGAGACGCTCCTCTCGCGCAGCGGCATCCTGCAGACCTTCGCGCGGGCCCATCCCCGCTCGCCGCGCACGTGGACGGCCCTGGCCCGCCATGTCGAGGCGAACGGGATCGAGCCTTGGCTCGCCGAGACGCTCGACGCCGCCGCGGTCGTCATCGCCGGCGCGATCAACGTGCTGGGCTTGCGGGAAGTGGTCGTCACCGGCGCGCTGACCGAGCTTCCCCCCGCGGCCATGAACCGCCTCGCCTCGTCGCTGGAGCGTTCGGCGATGTGGGCCCGCTTCGGACTCGTCATCTGCCGCCCGGCCCCGCGCCGGCGCGCCGCGGGGCTCGTCGCCGCCGCGATCGACCGTGTGCTCATGCCCGCCCAGGGATGGCAGCAGGAGCGTGGCCGCACCCTCACTGGAAGAACCGGCTGATGTCCACTTCAGCATCGCTCACGATGGACCCCCTCCCCCGGCTTCGCGCCGCCGCAAAGGCATCGGGACTTTTGCACGACGGCCCCGTCCTGCTCACCCGCGCCCCGGGCAGGCTCGATGTCATGGGCGGCGTCGCCGACTACAGCGGCTCGCTGGTTTGCGAGATGCCCCTGGCGATCGCCGCCGGCGCGGTGGTGCAGGCCCGCACGGACGGGCAGATCGTTTGCCGCAGCGCCCAGGAGGGCGACGTGGTGAAGCTGCCCGTCGACGCGATCGGCACGCCCGACCCGCTCGCACTGCGCCGCTTGCTCGAAGGGCCGGCCGCGTGGGCGCGGTACCCCATCGGCTGCGCTTGGTGGCTGGCCGCGAAACGCGGCGTGAAATTCACCGGCGTGACGATCTTGCTCGACAGCGATGTCCCGCTGGGCGGCGGCGTCTCGTCGAGTGCCGCGATCGAGGTCGCCACCATGACCGCGCTGGCGAAGCTCGCGGGCGTGACGCTCTCGCCCTTGGAATTGGCCGTCGCCTGCCAAGCGGTGGAGAACCACGTCGTCGGCGCGCCCTGCGGCGTGATGGACCAGGTCACCTCGTCGATGGGCGTGGCCGGGAGCATGCTCGAGATCCTCTGTCAGACGGGGAGCGACGGCCTGCCGGCCCAAGTGCTCGGGCCGGTGCAGGTCCCCGCCGGTTATGCCTTCGTCGGCATCCACAGCGGCGTGCGGCACGAGGTCAGCGGCGATCCGTACACCGACACCCGCGTCGCGGCCTTCATGGGGCAGAAGATCCTCAGCCAACTCGCCACGCCCGATCCCACCGGCGGCTGCCTCGCCCGCGTCGACTTGAAGCGCTACGCCAAGGAATGGCGCCGCCGCCTGCCGCTCCGGCTCAAGGGATCGGCCTTCGTCGAGCGGCATGGTTCGACCAACGATCCGGTCACCAAGGTCAAGCCCGACCTCACCTACGCCGTGCAGGCGGCGACTGACCACCACGTCCATGAGATGGACCGCGTGACGCGCTTCGTCGCGATGCTCAAGAAGGCGGCCGACCCCAAGCTGGCGGCCGAGGGGCCGGAGGCGATGCGCCAGGCGGGGGCCCTGATGGTCGAGAGCCATCACAGCTACGGGAAGTGCGCCGCGCTTGGGCACGCGATGACCGATCTGATCGTCAAGATGGTGATGGAGGACGGCCCGAAGGCGGGGCTGCTGGGCGCGAAGATCACCGGCGGGGGCTGCGGCGGAACCGTGGCGGTGCTGCTGCGCGACGAGCCCGCGGCGCACGAGCGGCTGGCCGCGATCCGCAAGCATTACACGGCCCAGACAGGTCGGGCGACGCTCTATTTCGAGGGTTCCGGCCCCGGGGCCGCGGCGTGGGGCTGCCACACCATCGCGATGAAGGACCTGGCATGACCTCCAGCACCGAAGCGAATGACTGGGCGCGCAGGCTCGAATCGCTGGGTGAGGCGGTGCGCAAGCAACTTATCGCCGCGCGGAACTCCAGCGCGGACATGGCCTCGGCCGTGGCCCACGAGGGCGGCGACACGATCTTCGCCATCGACCGCCACGTCGAACCGGTGATCGAGCAGACGATCGCGGCGTGGCCGGCGTCGTGCTTCCCGCTGCTGCTCATCGCGGAAGGCATGGGCGAGGACGGGCGACGGAGTTTTCCCGCGAAAAGCGGCATCGCCGGCGCCACGAAGCGTTGGCGGCTGATCGTCGACCCGATCGACGGCACGCGGAACATCATGTACGACAAGCGAGCCGCGTGGTTCATCGCCGCCGTCGCGCCCGATCGCGGCGAGTCGACCAGCGTCGCCGACGCCGTCGCCTCGGTGATGGTCGAGCTCCCCCCGAGCAAGGCCGGGTTCGCCGACTCTTTCAGCGCCACGCGGGAGGCGCCTGCCCGCGCGAAGCGCGTCGACCTCCGCACCGGCGCGGCGGCCGACCTGGCGGTGCGCCCCAGCGAAGCACCGACACTGCGCAACGGGTTCGGGCAGGTGTCGAACTTTTTCCCCGGCACGAAGGTGCTCGCCTCCGAGCTGATGGAACGCATCGTCCACGCCACGCTCGGCGAGGTCGAGCCTGGCTCCGCCAGCGTCTTCGACGACCAGTACATCACCACCGCGGGGCAGATGATCGAGTTGATGGTCGGGCACGACCGGTTCTGCTGCGACCTCCGCCCGCTCTTCTATCGGATCGTGTCGCGAACATCGGGCAAGGAGATCCGCGGGCTGGAGTGCCACCCGTACGACGTGGCGGGATTGCTCGTGGCGCAGCGGTCGGGGGTGATCATCACCGACGGGCTTGGCCGGCCGCTGAGCGTGCCGATGGACGTCGAGACGGGCGTGCACTGGTGCGGGTACGCGAACGCCAAGCTGCGCGACGCGATCGAGCCGGTGATCGGGGAATGGATGCGGGAGCGGGGGATTTCGCATTAGCCGCGAGTCGGGCAATACGGCCCGCGGGCTTGTTCAGGGATTCATCAAGCAGGAGTCGACCATGAAGAAGGTTCGCAAAGCCGTCATCACCGCCGCGGGGCGCGGCACGCGCCAGTATCCCGCGTCGAGCACGCTGCAGAAGGAGATGTTCCCGCTCGTCGACATCGACGGGCTGACCAAGCCGGTGATCCAGATCATCGGCGAGGAGGCGATCAACGCCGGCGTCGAGGAGATCTGCATCGTCACCCAGCCCGGCGACGAGAAGCAGTACAAGGACTACTTCCGCAAGATGAACGACGAGACGCTCAAGGCCTTCAAGGGCAAGGACTGGGCGATCCGCGCCAGCGAGCGGCTGGAGGACTTCGGCAAGCGGCTGACCTTCGTCGCCCAGCACTCGCCCGAGGGCTATGGCCACGCCGTGCACCAGGCCCGCGAGTTCGTGGGGAACGACCCGTTCCTGCTGATGATCGGCGACCACATCTACATCAGCGCCCAGGAGCGCAACTGCGCCGCGCAGCTCATCGACCGCTACCAGGCGGGGAACGCCAAGGCCGTCAGCGCCGTGCAGGCGACGCCCTCGAAGCTGCTCCACCTCTTCGGCACGCTCAGCGGCGAGGCGACCGACATCGCGGCGGGGATCTACGACGTCAACGCCATCATCGAGAAGCCCAGCGAAGAGTACGCCGCGAAGAACATGCGCACAGCCGGCCTGCCACCGGGGCTATATCTTTGCCACTTCGGGATGCACGTCTTCCCGCCGGAGATCTTCGACGCCATCGGGCACCACATCGACAAGAACATCCGCGAGAAGGGCGAGATCCAGCTCACCAACGCCCAGGAGTTCATGCGCTCCGACCTGCTCAAGCCGGGCGACTACGCGGCCTGCACCATCGAGGGTCAGCGCTTCGACACGGGCATCCCCTACGGCCTGATGGAGTCGCAGCTCGCGCTGGCGCTGGCGGGCAAGCACCGCAGCGAGATCGTCGAGGCGATCGCCAAGCTGCTGGCGGAGCAGTTGCACAGCGTGGCGAAGCGGTGAGAGGAGGGCCCCCCGCGTTCGTTCCAATCAGAGCCGGACACTGTGTGTCCGTCGATCGGGCGAAAGCGGTACTCCGCTCGCACGGCTCACCGGCCGCCCTCAGCCATCGCGAGTTCGTAGCGTCTTCGTGAACCCCGGCGGGTTTCGCGATTACGCTCTAACCGCCCTACGTTGAGATAGCTCACCCGCGGCGCTTGGGCTTCGCGGGCCGGCCGGTCTTGGCCGACTCGTAGATCGCGTCCATCAGCTCGGACTGGATGATGCCGTTGGCGGGGCTGGTGCGCGGCTCGGCGCGGCCGAGGATGGCGTCGATGAAGTTGTCGTCGGGGGTCTGGTCCTTGCCGGGGATGGCGGGCCACTTGACCTTCGAGCCGTTGGCGCCGAAGACGTTCATGAAGGACGAGCCCCAGGGGTCGATCTCGACGCGCCCGCCGTCGAACATGTAGGCCATGTGCGAGCCGCCGCCGGGGGAGTTGCCGCCGATGGCGATCGAGGCCATCACGCCGTTCTCGAAGCGGATGACGAAGGCGGAGTTGATGTCGACGGGCGTGCCGTGGTTGTCGACGAAGGCGAAGACCTCGGCGACGTTCGACTCCACGCTCCAGCAGAGGCTGTTGAGCAGGTGGGCGCCCGAGTCGTAGGCCTGCCCGCCGCCGGAGAGCTCGGGCTTCTGCCGCCAGAGGCCGACGGTGAGGCGCATCCAGTCCTGCGAGAGGAAGCCGCTGATGACCTCGAGCTTGCCCAGCGACTTGTTGCGGATCGACTCGCGGAGCCAGAGGTACTCGGGCGAGCAGGGCGTGTTGTAGCCCACAACGAGGATCTTACCGGCCTTCTTGGTGACCTCCGCGAGCGCGTAGGCGTCGTCGGCGGCGGTGACCATCGGCTTCTCCATGTAGACGTGGCAGCCGGCCTGCAGCGCCTGCTTGCCGTGCTGGAAGTGCATGGTGTGCGGGGTGGCGATGAAGACGGCGTCGGGCTTGGCCTGGGCGTACATCGCCGCGGGGTCGGTGAAGACCGCGGGGGCGGGCGAGACGGCGCCGAGGTGCTGCTGGATGAACCCGCGGACGCCGGCCTCGGCAACGTCGCACATGGCGACGAGCTGGACATCGGGGTGGGCGCGGAGGCGCTGGGCGTGGGCGCCCATGAAACCGCCGCAGCCGAGAAACGCGACTTTGACCTTGGCCATGACGTGAACTCCTTTGAAGTCTTGAAGCAAAGCCGGCCCGGACATTCCAGCCCGGGCCGGCGCGTGTGTGATGTGGACCTCGGGCGGGAGCCTAAGCGCCCGCCGCGCGGAGGTCAGACCGTCGCGAGGTACTGCCGGCCAGCGATCAGGCCTCGCTTCTCGCCGTCGTCGGAGCCGTTGAACCGCTCGTCCTCGAGCTCGATGGAGACCGCGCCGGCGTACTTCGCGTCCTTGAGGATGCTGAAGAGCTTGGTCCAGCGGGCCTCGCCCTGGCCGGGGATGGTGTAGCGCCAGTAGGAGCCGCCGAAGCCGTGCCCGCCGGCGAAGGTCGGGTCCTGCAGCGTGCCGTGCTCCTGCACCGCTTCGGAGAAGATTTCGGTGTCCTTGCCGTGGACGTGGGCGACGCGCGGGGCGAACTCGGCGAGGAAGCGCACGGGGTCGATGCCCACGCGGATCAGGTGCGAGGGGTCGAAGTTGACCGCGGCGTTGTCCGGGAGGTCCTTGAGGATCGCGCGGTAGTCGGCGGTGGTGCAGGCGAGGGTGGCGAAGTGCGGGCTCGGGCCCGGCCAGCCTTCGATGGCGATCTTCGCGCCGGTGGAGCGGATGGCGGTGAGGAGTTGGCCGTAGCCGTCGACGGCGAACGAGAAGTTCTCCTTGCGCGGGCGGCCGGGCTCGGTGGGCATGACGAGGGTGAAGAAGACCTTCGCGCCGGCGTCGACGGCGGTCTTGATGTAGGCGGCGTTGAGGGCGGCGCAGTCCTTGCGCTTGCCCGCGTCGGGGGAGACCAGGTCGCCCCAGCTCTTGAGGTCGACGGTGCCGAGCTTCAGGCCGGCGGCGACGATCGACTTGAGCTTGTCGGCCTCGAGCGCGCCGACGTCGACGACCTCGAACTCGTTGCCCTTGGCCCAGGAAGTGAGCGTGGGGACGTCTTTCTGCCAAGCGCTCCAGCCTTGACGGAAGCCGATGGGATAGGAGCCGGTGGACGTGCGTGCCATGGAGGTTCTCGTTGGGTAAGGGGCGGGGCCGGGCGGTGCTGCGGGGTAGATCCCTCGGTCCGGCGAGCGGGGGATTCGCGGCTCCGGAGCGCCGGAACCGCAGGAAAGAGCGAGCATCTTAATGGCGACCCCGCGCGTTGCAACCGGAAGCGGTGGAGGGCCCACACGCCTCGGTGCGTGCCGACTACCGCATTGCTATGATGCGATTCGAATCGGTGCGCATCCCAGCGGACGCGCCTCGCCCGCGAACAGGGAGGTCGTAGTAGATGAGGGCTTGCCTGGCCGTTTTGTCGATCTTGGTCGCCTCGGCGTTCTTCACCGCGCCCGCGGAGGCGCAGCGGCCGGTGGCCAATCCCCCTCCCCCCGCGCCTGTGAGCCCCCTGATCATCGGCTATAGCGGCAGGGCCGGCATCGGGTTCTACCGCTCCGACTCCTGGGCGCAGGTCGGCGTCTCGCTGCTCAACCGGACGACCGAGCCTGTCGAGCTGATGGTCGTCGTCTCGCTCGTCGCTACGCCCTCGACGCAATACGCGACGAAGGTCTGGCTGCCCCCGCTCTCCACACGACGGGTGATCCAGCCCGTGCGCACCGCCAAGACCCTGTCCACCGGCGACGTCTTCGCCACCAAGGCGCCCGCGGAACAGGCCACCACGCAGGTCTACGAGATCAAGGGCGACACCCAGACCCTGCTCTTCACCGACAACACCGACATCCAACTCAACACCGACCGGCCCACGACCGGAGTCTTCGCCGACTCGTCGGACGAGATCCCCGGCATGGGATTGGCGGCCGCCAGGCTCGGCGCGAACTGGACTTCGCGGCTGTTCTTCTTCAGGCCCGCCGACAGCCCGCCCTCCGCCGCGGGCCTCGCCTCGCTCGACAGCATGGTGATCGCGCGCCCTCGCCCCGACCTCGACGGCGCCCAGATCGCCGCTCTGCGGCAATGGCTCGTGCGCGGCGGACGGCTGTGGGTGATGCTCGACCGCGTCAACCCCGAGTTCCTCGAGCAGCTTCTGGGCGAGGATTGGGACGTCACCGTCGTCGACAACGTCGAACTCTCCCGCGTGCAGGTCCAAGGCATGAGGGAGGCTCCTTGGTCCCGCGAGTTTGAAAAGCCGGTCCTCTTCACCCGCACCATCCCCCACGGGATGGAGGTCCTCTACACGATCGACGGGTGGCCCGCGGCCTACCGCAAGTCCATCGGCCGAGGGACCCTGCTGGTCACCACGCTGGCGGGCAACGGCTGGATCAAGCCGGACCGCTCCGCCTCCACGCCGCTGACCTCGCTCGCGGGCATCGGGATGCGGCAATTGCAACCCTCCCCCGTCCCCGTCGAAAGCATGACCCGGGCCACCCTCGGGCAGATCGGCTACAAGATCCTCGGCAGGGGCACGGTGATCTTCGTGCTCGGAGGGTTCTGCCTGCTGCTGGCGGGGGGTGGGCTCTGGCTCATGCGCGCCGGGCGGCTCGACCTGCTCGCCCCCTCCGGCGCGGGGCTGGCCGTGGTCACCGCGCTTTTCTTCATCGTCGTCGGCAGCGCCCAGCGCCAGGTCACCCCGGCCACGCTCGCCAGCGAGCAATACGTCGAGGTCGTCCCCTCGCAGGGCTGCGCGATCGTCAACAGCGTGGTGGGAATCTACAGCCCCAATGAAGAGGAGATCTCCCTCTCGGGCGTGCAGCCCGAGGCGCTGCTTCCCAACTTCTCGACCGACCAAGGGCGTGTCCATCGGCTGAATTTCCTCGACCTCGACCGATGGCGATGGGACGGCGTCGCGGCCCAGTCGGGCGGCGTGCGGATGGGCGAGCTGTCGACGGCGGAATCGCTTTCCTCTCCGGTGACGGCCCGCGTCAAGCTGGGCGAAAACGGCCTGGCCGGACGGCTCGAGGCCGGACCGATCGCGGGGCTGCGCGGGATCGTCCTCGCCTCGACCGCCGGGTTGATGGTTCCCAAGGTCGATGCCGACGGAGCGATTTCGGCTTCGGAGAGCCTCTTGTCGCAACGGGGCCGCCCTGTCGGACCGGCGCCCCGCGACGAGTTCGAGACCCGCCAACGGGAAATCGTGACCCAATTGCTCGGGCTCACGGGATTCCCCGCCACACCCGTTCTGTTGGGTTGGAGCGACGGATTCGACGACGGCCTTTCGATGGGCCCGAGCGTCGTGCGCCGCAAGGGGGCGGTGGTCGCCGTTCCATTGCAGCTCGAGACCGCCGAGCCCGGGGAGAAGCTGGCGATCCCCGCGATCTTCATGACGCCCCGTCCCGCCGGGGTCGCCGCGGGGTTGCTGTTCGATCCGATGCAGCGCCGGTGGGTCGGGCAGCGCATCGACACCGCCAACGAAACCCTGGGGTTCCAGATCCCCGCCCAGGCGATGCCCTTCCAGCCCGAGGCCGGACGCCTGATGCTCGACCTCACCGCTCCGCGGCGGGAAGTGGAGATCGAGACCGTGCTGAAGGGCAAGGCCATCGCCCACGTCGCGACGCTCTCCTCGCCCGCGGGTCTGGTCACGATCGTCATCCCGCCCGAGGCGGGCATGGCCGCCGACGCGGAGGGGATCATCGGCCTGCGCATCAAGATCGGCGCGCCTTCGGGCGTGACGTCGGAAATGCCTCCGACATGGACCCTCGGGGGCGCGGCGCTGGAAATCACGGGCACGGTCGGAACTCGGCGCTAACCCCGCGCCATCGACGGCGCAAGGCCAGGAGTAGTGGATTCATGACCAAAGTGGCTTCGACCGACCATCCCGCGATCCAGACCCGCGAGCTGACCAAGAAATACGGCGCGTTCACCGCCCTTGACCGTCTGACCATCAGCGTCAACCGCGGGCAGATCCTGGGCTTCATCGGCCCCAACGGCGCGGGCAAGACCACGCTCATCCGGATCCTCGTCGGCCTCGCCCGACCCACCAGCGGCTCGGCGACGATCGCCGGGTCCGACTGCGTCGCCGACGCGCGGAGGATCCGCAACCTCGTGGGCTACATGCCCGACGTCTTCGGCTCCTACGACAACATGCGCGTCCACGAATACCTCGACTTCTTCGGGGCCGCCTTCAAGATCCCCCGGCGCGAGCGGGTCAAGCGCATCGAGACGGTGATGGACATCACCGGATCGACCTACATGCGAGACCGCTACGTCGAGAGCCTCTCCCACGGCATGAAGCAGCGGCTGGGCATCGCCCGCACCCTGCTCCACGACCCCCAGGTGCTCTTCCTCGACGAGCCCGCCAACGGCCTCGACCCGCAGGCCCGCATCGAGATGCGCGAGCTTCTCCTGCGGCTCGCCCAGATGGGCAAGACGCTATTCGTCACTAGCCACATCCTCCCCGAGCTCTCGCGCATCTGCGACGTCGTCGCGATCGTCGCCCAAGGCAAGCTCCGCGCCTTTGGGACGCTCGACCAGATCATGCAGCGGCTGGGGCATCGGCGGATGATCGAGATCGAGCTGACCAACGCCTCGCAGCTCTCCAAGCTCGCCGGACTGGCCCAGTCCTACATCGAGCCCGGGGCCGAGGTCAACGCCAGCCCGCAGGAGGCGATCCTCCGCTTCCAGACCGCCGCCGACGACCAGCGCCTCGCGACGCTGCTCTCGATGGCGGTGCAGCAAGGCATCCCGATCCTGCAGTTCCGCGAGGTGCAGATGGACCTCGAGGACGCGTTCCTGGAGGTCACGCGGGGCGAGCGGGCTCCCGCGACGCCCGCCGCGTCGCGCACCGGCTCCCGCGCCAAGCCCACGGAGGCGCGATGAACCCGATCATCCGCCGCGAACTGGTGGGCCTCCTGCGCACGCCCCAGGCGCTGCTCCTGCAGATGCTCTTCGTGGGCGTCCTGTCCCTGCTCGTGGTCAGCCGCTGGCCGATCAGCGGGTCGGTCGACCGCGCCGCCGGGCAGTCGCAGCAGGTCGTGCGGTTCTTCGGATACGGAATGTTCCTGGGCGTCTGCATGCTCGCGCCGGTCTTCCCCGCGACCAGCATCGTCCGCGAGCGCCGCAAGGGCACCTTGCTCCTGCTGATCAACTCGCCCCTCTCCGCCACCTCGATCTTCTTCGGCAAGCTCGTGGGCAGCCTCGGGTTCGTCATGCTGCTGCTGGTCCTGAGCACGCCGGTCGCGGCCGCCTGCTACTCGATGGGCGGCGTGAACATGATGGGCCAGATCGTCCCGCTCTACGGGTTCCTGGCGGTCTTGGCCCTGCAATTCGCCACGTTGGGGCTCCTCGTGAGCACCTTCGCCGCCACGCCTGAGTCGGCGGTCCGCGTGACCTACATGGCGCTCGCCGGCCTGACCATCGCGCCGCTGGGGATTCCCCCGCTGATCAAGTGGTTGGTCGCCGGAACGGGCGCCTGGGTTCGTTGCGCCTCGCCGCTGCCCGCCCTGCTCGACTTGCTCGGCAACGTCGACCTCGCCACCACCGCCGCGGGCGACGCGACGGGCTTCGACCACGCCATCCGCGGCCAGACCATCTACGTGAGCCTCGCCATCTCGGCCTTCCTGGCGCTGGCCTGCATCTCCCGGCTCAACACCCGCCTCTTCGACCGCGCCCGCGCCGCGGGGAAGATCACCGACGACCGCGGATTGGGCGTCCGGACCTACCGCCGCATCATGTACCTCTGGTTCTTCGACCCCCAGCGCCGCACCGGCGGCATCGGCCCGCTTACCAATCCCGTCATGATCAAGGAGTTCCGCACCCGCCGCTTCGGCCGGTCCAACTGGATCATCCGCCTGGGCGTCCTGGCGCTGATCGCCTCGCTGGCGCTGATGCTCGCGGTCAACAACAAGGTGATCAGCTCCGATCATGTTTCGGCTGCGGCGGTGGTGATCTTCCTCCAACTGGGGCTGATCGTCATCATCACGCCCACGCTCGCCTGCGGCCTGATCAGCGGCGAACGCGAGAGCGGCGGGTGGCCCTTGCTGCAGATGACGCCGATGTCCGCCAGCAAGATCATCTCCGGCAAGCTGCTGAGCGTCGGCGTGCCGCTTCTGCTGATCCTCATGTCCACGCTGCCGTCCTACTACATGCTCTACAAGATTCAGGCCATCGACACCGAGGGCGTCCCCGGCGTGATCCTGAGCCTTCTGCTCACCACGGTCTTCGCCGTGCTCGCCAGCGCCGCGTTCAGCAGCCTCTTCAAGCGCACGTCGGACGCGACGATCGCGACCTTCGCCACCCTCACCGTCCTCTGGGGCGGGTCGCTCCTGGCTTGGGCGGCGGAGGACGCTCCGCTGTCGCGCTCCTTCGTCCAGAAGGTGCTGGCCATCAACCCGCTCGCGGCGTCGCTCTCGCTCGCCCGCACGCCCGGGTTCTCCAGCTACAACCTCACCCCGGCGAACTGGTGGATCATGGGCGCGGGGTGCGTGGTTTGCCTGATCGTCCTTGTCGCGCGCACGGCGCGCCTGACCCGCCCAGACTGAGGAACCCGTTCGTGCCAAGCAAACCCTTCAATTGGTCCGGTCTTGCGGGCGCGGCGATCTTGGCGGCGATGCTGGCCATGCCGCCGCGCACCGTCCACGCCGAGGCGCCCGCCACCCAGCCCCAACCGCCCGCGGAATCGCTGGTCGATTGGCCGATCTTCCCGGAAATCCCTCCCCCGCCCCTGGACGTGACGAATGAGTTCCATCCCCGGCTCAAGGAGTTCTGGGAGAAGGCGATCGAACGTCCCGAACTGGACAACCAGCGCCAGGCGATCGCGGCGATCATCGAAGCGGCCAAACAGGGGATGCCCGGGCTCTCCTCGTTCGAGAAACCTCTGACCGCCATGTTGGATGACCCGAAGCTCCACCCGGTGGTGCGGCAGGCGGTGGCCCGCGCGCTCGACCAACTCGACGTCCGCTCGGTCGCCCCGTCCTTGCTCAAGCACAACCTCGCCGATGGTCAGGACACGATCCTCCTGACCGACCCGCCGCTCGCCCGTTGGAGGTTCGAGCCGGCGATTGATGTCTGGCGCAAGCGCATCGCGGACCCTGCGACCCCCGCGCCGGTGGCCTCTTCCGCCATCGTGGCCCTGGGCGTCGCCCATGACGCCGCCTCCGGCCCGAGGCTCGCGGCCATCCTGGGGGACTCGCGCCAACCTTCCACCCGGCGGCTGACAGCCGCCCGGGCGTTGGCATTGATCGCGCCTCCGGAACTCGAGGATCTGTCGCAATCGCTGCTGGTCTCGGTGCCAGGCAAGCAGGCCGTCGCCGTGGCCTCGATCGACCGCCTCCTGGCGGCCACGGTGCTCAGGCCCGTTCGCACCGCGGGCGCCAAGAGGATCCTCCTGCGGCTGGCGATGGACGCCGAGCCGGCGGTCGCGGGCGAGGCCCTTCGGCAACTCTACGAGATCGACCCCAAGCTCATCGAGCCGCTGTCGGCCACGCTGGTGAAGAACCTCGACGCGACGGTCCGCCGCATCACGGTCGACGCCTTGGAGGCCAACCCGTCGCCAACCTCAATCGCCACGCTGACCCAGTTGCTCGACGACCCGATCCCGTTGCTGCGCTACCGGCTCCGGGATTATTTCATCAAGTCGGGCAGGCAGCCTGCGCTGGCCGCCGCGGTGCGGGAGGGCGTCAAGGTGAGCCTGACGGGGGACGCCAATTGGCGGGCGCTCGAGCAGGCGGCGCAGGTCGCGGGCAAGCTCGACTACAAGTTCCACGCCCCGCGGCTGTTGGTGCTGGCCGACCACGAGCGGGCCGAGGTGAGGCTCGCGGCGTTGGCGGCCCTCCGATGGCTGGAGGTGCCTGACACGTTCCCCGTCCTTGCGGCCGCCTCGGAGGCCAGGCGAAAGGAATTCAAGAAGGCCCAGGAGGCCGCGGCGGCGGCGCCCCCCAAGGCGCCTGAGCCGCCCGGGCCCGCCGGGAGGTTCAAGCCCCCCGGCAACGATGCGGCGGCGGCCCTGGCCGCCGCGCGCGATCGGGAGATCGCGCAGATCTATTTCCTTCTGGGCGCCGTCCGCTACAAACCGGTCGAGCCGCTCATGCGGTCGATGCTGCCCAAGCCTGCGGCGCAGGTCGAGCCGTTGCTCACGCGAGCCGCCGCATTCTGGGCGATCGGGTTCCTGCAGGCGGACGCCTCCGACAAGGCCCTGGTTTCGCTGCTGGACGACCGCGCCCGCGATGACGCGGAGATCACCGGCGAGTCCTCCGTCGTCCGCACAGCCGCGCTCCAAAGCCTGATCCGCATGGGCGCCATGGACGTCGCCCGCAAGCTCGCGAAGGACAAGGCCGACCTCGGGCAGGTCTTCGCCGCGATCACCGCGCCCCCGGGGGGGCGGACGGACCTCACGCCGCTCAAGGTCACCCGGACCCATCTTCTGGGCTTCATCGAACCGCTCAACCCGCCTTGAGACTTGCTGACGTGGCTTGAGTGGCCCGACCGTCCGCGGGTCCGCGGGGCCGGGAGCTTCCTGCGCCCGCCACCCACCGGTTTCACGCCCGAGGCAGCCGCCCATGGCCCAAGCGACTCCATCCGACGACGTCTTTGAGCTGCCCATCCGCGTCCGCTATTCCGAGTGCGACCCGATGAACGTGGCGCACCACAGCGCCTACACCATCTGGATGGAGATGGCCCGCACGGAGATGCTCCGGCACCGCGGCGTGGCCTATCGCGAGCTGGAGGCCCGCGGCGTCTTCTTCGTTGTCGCGAGGCTCTCGGTGCGCTACCGCCGCCCGGCCCGCTACGACGACGCCCTGACCATCCGCGTCACGCTCAAGCCCAGCGCGGGGGTGAAGGTCGAGCACGAGTACCAGATCCTCCGCGGCACGGAGCTCCTCGCGGCCGCGGAGACCACGCTCGCCTGCGTCGACCGCGACGGCCGGCTCCAGCCCGTCCCGCCCGGCACGCTGGGCGCCTGAGCGCCGGGCGGGGGCGTCATTCGTTGACCACCAGTGTGCCGGCGATGATGTCGTGCAGCGCCTGCTTCCGCTCGGTGAAGCCCGCGATGATGAAGCCGATGGTTAAGGTCAGCCACGAAATGAGCGTCGCGAAATACCGCCCCGTGGCCCGGGCGAAGCTGATGCGGTTCCCATCCAGGTCCGTCACTCGGATGCCCAGCGCCATCTTCCCCACCGTCGCCTGCTTGGACGACGACTCCATCAGCGCGTAATAGAGCCATCCCATGATCAGGCCCAGGAGGTTGCCGACGCAGCCGGCGGCCAGCTGGATCGGGTCGTGCGGAGTCGGCTGTCCTTGCGCTCCCGCGATGCCGCCCAAGGTCCCGCCGATGACTCCGCCCACCACGCAGCCGATCATGCACCCGGCGATGGAGCAGATGATGATGTCGATGATGCGGGCGAGGAACCGCTTCCAGAACCCCGCGTAGTTGAAGGCGTCTCCGGGGGCGCGGACCATGGTCGGCCTTGCCTGCGGCAACCCCGTGCGCAGGTCGACCGCCGGCGCCTGTTGTCCGAAGGGCTCCTGTGCGGCCGGCGCCGCCTGCGCCGGCGCGACGAGCCCCTCGACCAACCGGGCCTCGGTCCACTCGGCGAGCCCTTGCCGCCAGACCAGGTCCTGCGGCAGGAGCTTCCCCTGGCGGACGCGCGACTGCAGGAACTCGAGCGTCACCGGGCCCGTGGGCTGGCGCGCGGCATCGAGGTAGAACCACTCGGCGGCAGTTTCGGCTGGCATCGTTGGCTCCCCGGGTCGGGTGCTTGCGTCAGGTCTGGGCGACAGGGCGAGACGAAGACGGTCGGAATCGATCGGGATCGCGGCCTCGACCTCAGCCGCGGGCGAGTTCCAGCAGCATGTCCAGCCCGCGGTCGAGCATCTTCTGGTCGCAGGCATAGCTGAGGCGGAAGTGCGTGTCGTGGTTGGAGAAGACCGAGCCGGGGATGACCAAGAGGCCGCGCTCCACCGCGCGGTCGACGAACTGCGTCGCGGTCAGGCCCAGCCGGGGCGGGACCTGCGGGAAGGCGTAGAACGCCCCGCCCGGCGTGGTCACCTCGTAGGCGCCGCGCAGGCGGCTGACCACGTGGTCGCGCTTCAGGCGGTACTTCTCGACGTACGGCCCCATGTCCACGTCCAGGGCCTGCACGCCCGCGACCTGCGCCATCGACGGCGCGCAGACGAAGGAGTACTGCTGCAGCTTGGTCATCTGCTCGATGATCGGCTTGGGGCCCACGGCGTAGCCCAGCCGCCAGCCCGTCATCGCGTAGGTCTTGG
>JAPLMQ010000150.1 GCA_026386955.1 Planctomycetota bacterium | reverse complement strand
GCCGTCATCTTGGGGTCGCCGATGTCGTGGATCACCGCATCGATCAGCATCGGCTCTTGCGTCTGGCGTTCCATCGCGGGCTCCTTTGCCGATTCAGCGCCAGGTGGGGAGATTTAGTACTGGGTTATTCAGAGGTCCCATTCGATATGGAGGCGAAGCCCTCGTCTATCTCCTTACGGCCTGGGCTTCCAAGTCCATGCCCAACGACTCCCGTTGGCAGCGACTGGCTTCGGAACTCGTTCGTGACGCGGGCTCTGAGATCGGCAAGCGGCTCGCGCGCGACATGCGACAGGAACTCGCCTCGCATCTGGATGCCGGCGACCCCGACGAGATCGCGTCAGCACTGTTGAAGCTCGATGACGACAAGTTTTTCGAGATCATGCGGCAAATCGCGATCCACAAGAACGGCGGTCCACATTCCCCAACCCCAGGAAAACCAACTCCTAAGAAGGCGTCGGAATCCATGGAAGAGGATCTGCGGCGGGCACGGGAACGGCTTCGGCAAAAACGCCTACTTCCATAGGAGGCCGCATGCTCTCGGATCTGTTTCGTGCCATCTTTGATCCGGAAATACGGTATCACGTCACCGTAGACATCCTTGATGGCCTCGAGAAATCCGCCAAGAACCAGTTCGAGGCATTCAAGCGAGGAGTGTTTTGGGCCGCAGCATGCGGGCTGGCTGTGGTCGTCGCCGCAGCAGTCTGCCTCATTCTGGCCCAACTCATCAATAGCCCCGTTGCAGCCATGCGCCTGACGTTGGTGGGCGGGCTTGGCGCGGCCAGCGTGCTGTTCTGCGCGGTCCTTTTTGTCGCCATTTCGTACGCCCTGCTCCCTGGACCGCTGCGCCGGTATGCCGAAGGCGTCGCCGCGAGAGTGTCGCCGGTTTTCGGTTTCGGTTCGATTCTCGTGGCCATCTGCCTGGCGTTCGCAGCCATCCAATACTTGAAATTGCTCCCACCCGCAGCGTCTCCATGGCCGGCATTTGCCCTGTGGATTCCCATCCCTTTCATCGCCGTCTCAATCTGGATGAGTCCGCTCGGCCCCCGCTGGAAAATTGCCGGCATTGCCGAAGTCGTTGTCCCGCTGTTTTGGCTGATTCCCGCAATCTGGCTGCACTCGCACCCGGAAAAGTTCCTCGTCGATGGCAGTAAACCACCGAAGGCAATAATCCAGGCCATCAATGATCTTGGTCCGTTCGATATCGACCCTGAAAATCCAGGACCCCTTATTGACCCAATCACCCAAACGCCGTTAGTCGCCCTTGTCCGGGATAAGCAAGGAAATATTGTCCGCATCGTGAAGTACATCGAGGGCATGTCAACCACGCCAGACGGAGATGTGGTTAAGCCGTTTTCGATCAGCGACAAGGCCAGTGTCGATGCGTGGTTGAATCAAAAGCGCATTGAATTGAATGAGAAGCGTATAGAGGCTATAGCCATCGCGGCCTCGCATGATCAACAAGTGAAGGAGGCGAATGAAAGGGTCGCAGCCAATGCGGCCGCGCAAAACCAAAAACTGCTGGACGAGAAGAGACGCCGCAATCGCATCGTGAGAATGGCGACATGGGTCCACTCCGGACAATTGCCGGATCCATCCTCGGCGTCCACACTCTTGATCGCCCTGGATGGCCAGAAAGCGATCGACAACGCCCTGGGAGATGAAATCAACGATCGGCTGGCTTCGGCATTGCCGGATTGGCATGTCTCGCGAGCCACGCCTGCAGCGGTCACCGATGGACTTGTGGCAATGCTGAGTGAGAACGCCTCGCTGCGCGACGATGCAGTTGATCTCCCCAAATACTTCCGCCGAGTGATTGTGGCAAGAAAATCAGTGAGTACAAAACAGAGTGCTGCCATGCCCGGCACCACGTCGGCGAAGTGCACCCTGACCTTGGATGTCTTCAATCTTGAAAGCGCAAACCGCGCCCCCAGGATCGAAACGGTCGGGGACGCACTCGCCACCAACGATGAGGAAGCCGTCGACCGAGCGACGAAAAAAGCCTACGCCGGCATCAACAATGACCAATTGAAGGCCATTCCGTGAACAATCGCTCCAGAGTGATTTGCCTTGTCTTGATAGGCCTGATCGGCACGGGTTGCAGCACACCCCCGCCCCCACCCCGTCCCTCGAATCCGGAATTCCTGCCCTTACTCCGGATTCCCCGCGCAAGCCATGTGGCCCCTGCCGATGCCGGAACCAACACCCCACGCGGCGTGGCCAACGCGCTCGCCTCGGGGCTGGTCGATCACTTGGAAAAGAAGGCCCCCCGAAATGTCGCCGTCGTGGGATGCAGCGACCCTCGACGACCGGACCAACTGCTCACAGCGGTTGATCAATTGTTGATCGTATCCCTCCAGCAATGCGGCCGGTTCACCCTGCTTGAGAAGGAGCGCGTCGCAGCCGTGATCGACGAGCGAAACATAAGAACCGCAGACGGCTATACGGCCGAGCTTTCCCCCGACGCGGCCGCACGCTTGGGAAAGCTGATGGCGGTCGATGGAATCATACTGGTGAGCGCCATAAAGGCGGCATCCACAAACGAATGGACCTTCACCTCTCGCATGGTCGATGTGAACACCCGCAAAATCTGCTCCACATCGCACACGATGCTGAACACGAGCGCATTGACTTCTCCACAAGACCTTCAGCTTGTCGTGGCCGATCCCGAGTGGATCGATGGCCGAATGCTGGCGGCATGGTTGACCGAACGAACGGGCTCGGATGTCCGGATTCGCCGCCCCGAAGAGGCCACCAGCGCCAGACAGGTGACCGTCGAGCTTGAACGCGCTGAATCCCGGACTTTTGACATGTCCCCGGGCAACCATACACTCCAGACCCAGAGGGCGATCGACGTGAGGGTGATCGTCGGGGTCTGGCGGGCGGACAAGCCGATCGTGGAAGCGGTCTTTGAGGGAACCGCCGCGGCTGGGGCAGACGAGAATTTCCGCGGGCTCGTTCGGTCAGCCACGAGCCAAGCCTTGAGGCGAGCGCTCGCCGATCGTCGAGTCGTCGATGGCGTCCAAGCGATAGTCAACCGATCTGACACGGGGAACAATTGATGCTGCGCCTGATTCATGTGTTTACTCGCAACAACATGTTGCTTGGTCTTCTCCTCCTTCTGCCATTCCTCAATGGCTGCGCCCCGGGCAAGTTGTCGGCCCCATATTCCCAGAACCCGGCATTCGACCCGAAGTCCATCGACAAGATCGCCATTGTCGTACGGCAGAATGTAGACCGAAAGGTGCCTGGACAAAACATCACAGGGATCATTGAGCAGGTTTTCGAACAACAGATCATTCGGCATGGTTATCGAGTGGACTCGTCGCCCCAGGTCCGCGGCATCGTGGAGCGAATGGCAAGAGATAGGACCAAATGGTCCAATGAACAGCTCAGAATCGAACTGGAGGTTGCGAAGGATCTTTCCGCACTGATCATCGTCGAAGTGAATGAAGACCGTGTCTTGACGCGGAAACTGCAGGATTTCGACCGCAATGGGCAAATCTTCTACCGCAACGGGCATGTGGCGATCTCGTCGCTCTCCGCAACCATGCTTCATGTCCCTGATGCCGAAACTCTTTGGACGAGTCATTACACCGACGAGCATGAAGTTGTTGATCGTGAAGAGACTGCACATAAGGAATCCGCCGGATGGGTGTCTCTTGCCTTGCCGTACAAAGTGCTTCCGGTCAACAAGAAGGGGATTGCCTTTGATCCTCGAATCACACGCCCGGTTCCTCTGTTTGGGGAGTGAGCTTGCGTGAGGAGCATTTCTCTCGCCATGGGCCTTTAATTGTGATGTGAAACTCGCCGCGTCTTCATGCGGCAACGGTCGCTCTCAAGCCTTGCGCCGCAGGTCTTCCTCCCTCAAGATGGCGTTTCTCCTCCTGTCGGATTACCATCCCCCCGCCATGAACCCCGTCCTTGCCGCCGCCGCCCTGCCTGCCGCCTTGTCCGCTGGGACGAGCGGTCGTGCACGCGCGAGATAGGGCCACCACTCCAGGATCGAATCCGGACAGGCCCGTCTCGCGTGAGGCGGGCCTTGTTGTTTCATGAGCAGGAGCCGACGACATGACTTCGCACCACGAGCCCGACACCTTCTACATGCAGGCGGACCTGAACACCGCCACCTACGACAACACCCCCGACAAGGAGGGGCAGGCGGGCGACGTGGCCTTCCTAGTCGCCCAGGCGCGAGCCGTCGCGCAGGACGTCGGCGGGCCGGTACTGGAGTTGGCTGCCGGCACGGGGCGCGTGGCGTGGCCCTTGGCGGAGGCGGGTTTCGACGTCGTCGGACTGGAGCGTTCCCCCGCGATGCTCGACCTCGCCCGGGCCAAGGGCGCGAAGCATCGTCCGGAGGTCGCGGTGCGGACGCAGTGGGTGCTCGGCGACATGCGCGAGTTCCAGCTCGGCCAAGCCTTCGGCCTGATCTATTGCACGTTCCGCTCGTTCCAGCATTTGCTCACCCCAGAGGACCAGCGCCGCTGCCTGGCCTGCGCCGCGGCGCACCTTCGCCCGGGCGGACGGCTGGTCATCAACCTCTTCGACCCGCGCCTAGATTTGTGCGACCCCTCCTTCCGCGGCGAGCGGAGCTGCTCCGCGCCCACCATCCATCCCGTCACGGGCAACGAGGTGCGCGTGCAGACCCTCAGCCGGGAGAACGACGCGGTGAATCAGGTGCTGACCGAAACCTGGCGTTTCTTCGAATCGGACGCGAAGGGGGCCGTGGTGCGGGATGAGAAGAGCGTGCTGCGCATGCGATGGACCTATCGCTTCGAGATGCGCCACCTGCTCGAGCTGGCCGGGCTGGAGGTGTTGGCGGAACACTCGGACTTCCACAGGTCCCCGCCGGCGTATGGGAAGGAGCAGGTGTGGGTGGCGCGGAAGCCGATGGAGTCTTGTTGTTGATGCCTACGGAAACAACCCAAAGGCGACGCGGAGCGGCGCTGGGGTTCGGAGTTCCGGCTTCAGGCGGGGTATTCGCCTTTTCCCGTTCGCATCGACATGGCCGATTCGTCATTCAATGACCGCGTAAACGCGGAACTCCGAAGCACGGAAACCCCGGAAACCCCACGGAACGCGACGGTGTGCCGTCGCGATCCGTGGGCTTGGGGCGCAGGGTTGTTCAGAGGGTTCGCTTGCCACGGGTACGATGGCACACGTCACCCCCGGAACCCCGGCCCCCGAAACAACGAGCCCCCATGAACAACCACCTCTCCCCCCTCGTCCAGTCGCAGTTCATGCGCCCGCGCCAGCTCGAGGCCGCGCTGCGCGCGTTCCCCGTGGTCTACGTCCCCTTCGGCTTGATCGAATGGCACGGCCAGCACCTGCCGCTGGGGACGGATGCCCTCAAGGCCCACGGCATCTTGGTCAAGACCGCGGAACAATTCGGCGGCGTGGTCTATCCGCCGATCTATTTCCCCTACGCCCACTACGTCGCGGGGAGCGATGAGCTGCATCCGCAGGAGGCCGAGTGGAAGATCGCGATGCTCACGTCGCTGTTCAGCAACATCAAGGCGACGGGGGCGCGGGTGATCGTCGGCGTCTCGGGGCACAACGTGCCGCAGCAGATCGCGTGGGTCGAGAAGGCGCTCAAGCCGGTGACGGCCGACGGCACGATCACGGGCGTGGGGCTGTGGGAGATGTCGCTGAGCCGGTGCGCGGAGTCGGACTCGGACCACGCGGCGAAGTGGGAGACGTCGGACATGATGTTCTTCCACCCCGAGTGCGTCGACCTGGCCGATCTGGGCACGGGGCCGCTGGCGCCGGACATGAAGCCGCCCGACGGCATCGGCGGGCTCGACCCGCGCGTGCACGCCTCGGCGGAGGTCGGGCGACGGAACGTGGAGCTCGCGGCGGCGTCGATCGGCAGGAAGGCGCAGGAGCTGCTGCGGTCGTTGCCCGAGGGGCAGAGGTCGTTCAACTTGAAGGCGATCAGCCCCGAGCATTGGTGGATGATCTGATTAGCGCAGGCATCCCCGGATGGCCATGGGATTCCGCAGTGATGTCGCTCCGCAGCCCCAATGGCGCGTCTCAGCCACAGCCCAAGGCGACGCCCTAGGTTTAGGGGACTCCCTTGAATTAGAGCCCTGCAGGGGCAACTCAACGCGTCGGTCGACGCAGCCATTGAATCGCCTTTACAGGGCTCCAATCCTTTGCGCCCCTCATGACCTGCGGATGGGCCGGACGTATCGCCATGAAATGCGGCACCTGCTGGGGCTCGCCGGCCTGGAGGTCTTGGCGGAACACTCGGACTTCCACGGGTCGCCGCCGGCATATGGGAAGGAGCAGGTGTGGGTGGCGAGGAAGCGGGACGGAGAGGCAAGGTCAGCGCTCGGCACGACTCCTTGAATCACGGAGCTTCTCGGAAATCACTCGATAGGCGGACGCGAGGTTTTCGCGGACATCCGGAGAACGCACACTCACGCTCGTGTAGGTCCGATGATCCTTCGTGCACACCTTCATCTTGAAGCCCCCTCCTCTTGGCGTGACCACCTCGACGCGTTCGATGCCGTTGAAATCCAGGTAGACGTCCTCGGATTGGATGTGGTTGACAGTCCGAATGCCGGTCGGGAGCACTTGGACGTTGATGAAGCCCGGAAATGCCACGCGCCATGTCGCGAATGCCATCAAAACGCCGAGAACGACAAAGATGAATCCGTCAGACATGGCCAACCGCAGGACTGCGAACACCATGTAGCGACGGCCGAAGACCTTTGCCGTTTCGCCCTCCGGCCGCAGCGCCCGGAGCACCTTGCATAGCGGTCTGAGCCTGAACCACGCCAAGCCAAAGCTCATCAATGTCAACAGACAGCAGAATCCCATGGCCAGCAAAAAACCAGTGGGGCCGTCGTGGGAGAAACTCTGTTGCATGCCTATTTCATCGACGAAGGTTGTTGAATGCGCTCGATCACCGCGTCGTCGAGGTGGATGAATCTGGGCTCGCCGCGGAACGCCAACGGACCCTCCTTGCATTCCGCCGGGGCGGCGTTGAGGAAGACGACGTAGTCGGTCCCGCAATCGCCCCCCGCCGAAGCCACCGCCATCACCTTCCCGGGTAGTACGTCTCGTTGTAGAGCGTCGCCGCCTGGAGCGGGCGGGCGTTGGCGAAGACGCACAGGGCGCGTGGGCCGGAGATGATCACCTCGTCGCGGCCGTCGCCCCAGAGGTCGGCGGGGAGCGCGTAGAGCGAATTCTCGCGGTCCTTCTCCGTGCGGTCGGGCGTGTACTTCATCTCGAACTCGTCGAGCACCTGGCCCCTGCCGTCGATGACCACGTCGGGCGTGCCCGGGACGCGGCTGTAGAGCGGCTCGCCGGGCAAGGCGGCGCGGTTGGGGATGATCGTCGCGCGGTGGTAGAGCAGGGCGCAGTCGAGCCCGTCGCCCATCCAGTTGAGGTTGACGCTCGCGGTGCACCAACTCCCGCGCGGCTGGGGGACGCTCCAGATCTCGCGGCCGTCGATGTCGTAGAGATAGGCGGTCGCGGGGGAGTTCACGAAGGTGCGGTCGCCGCGGTTGATGGCGAGGCACTGCACCTCGGAGTCGGCGCGGTAGCGCCCGAAGGAGACGTGCTGGGCCTCGGGCAGCGGGTGGCTCCAGAGCAGCTTGCCCGAGACGTCGAGGCAGCGGAGCCCGCCGTTGCCGTAGAGCAGCCGCCAGGAGCCGTCGCGCAAGCGGATCATGTCGGCGGCGTCCTGGTGGGAGCTGCCGGGGTCGTGGCTGTAGATCACGCGGCCGTCGTGGTCGATGAGGGCGTATCCGACGAAGACCTCGTCGCGCCCGTCGCCGTCGATGTCGCCGATGGCGGGGTAGTGCCCGGTGGAGCCCTGCCAGTGCCAGAGTACCTTGCCGTCGTGGGCGACGCCCCACATGTTCCAGTAGCGGTCCTTGACGACCAGGTCGCGCCGTTGGCCTGAGCCGGTGAGGTCGGCGAAGAGGAAGCAGTCGTCGGCCGGGGCGGGGAGCGGGAGCGTGCCCTTGCGCTGGCCGGTGCGGGCGTCGAGGATCACCAGCGTGGCGTCGCCCTCGTAGCGCAGGGCCCGCTCGATGGCGACGCCGGTGCCGGGGTGGAGCTCGGCGTAGCGGGCCTGTTCGATGTAGAGGACTTCGTTCTGCCCGTCGCCGTCCCAGTCGTGGATCTGCACGGGCAGGTCGGAGTAGATCTCGCCGTGGCGCAGGGAGGGTTGGCCGACCTGCCAAAGGACGCGGCCGTCGACGGTGACGGCGGTGAGGCAGGTGATCCGGCGGTTGGAGGGATGGTTCTGCACGACGAGGATGTCGGGCCCGCCGTCGCCGTTGAGGTCGCCGATGCGGATGGTCGAGCCGCCGAAGTCCTTGACGTCGATGCTGCTGACGAGGTGGACGGGCATGGGTGTCCGTTCATGAGGGGTGGGCGTTGCGCCCGATCGGCGCCGATCACTTCGGCTCGGCCGCGCCTCCGGGGGCGGGGGCCGGGGCCGGCGCCGAGCGGACCGCGCGCCAGCCGAAGCTGGATTGCCGCTGGGTCTTGTCGGTGACGGCGTAGGCGCGGTCGGACGCGCCCGAGTGCGGGTTGAAGTTCGGGCCGCATCCGCCGCGGATGCCGGAGCCCCTGGAGTCGGCGCCGGGCCAGTTGGGGACGTCGGCGTCGCCGTTGGCGTCGAGCTTCCCGTCGCCGTCGAGGCCGGTGAAGGCCCTGCCCTGCTCGTTGCCGACGGTCACGATGCGGTCGTTGAGGCTCGAGTCGAGATGCATGATCCCCCACATGGGCGCGGCGCCCTGCGGGGCCCGGCGGCCCTTCTCGTATTCGAGCTCGGTCATCGGGCGCAGCCCGGCCCAATCGCCCCACGCGGCCCCGTCGGCCCAGGAGAGGTAGCTGCAGGGCAGGTCGCGCTCCTGGGTCGTCGCGTCGCCGGTGGTCCACGAGACGGTGTTGCGGACGATCCACCACCAGGTGCGGGCGTTGTTGCCCATGATGGTGGGCTCGTCGGTGTTCTTCCCGCCGTTGAGGCCGCTGGTGATGTCGCGGTTCTTCTTCTGGGCGTCGTCGAGGGTGTTGAAGAAGTCGACCCAGTCGCCCTCGGTCACTTCGAACTTCATGCAGTAGAAGGCGGCGAAGCCCTTGGGAAACTCGGCGGAGAGCACCCCTGTGCCGTCGCCGGGGTGCGCGGCGGTCTTCTGGTAGGAGAGGCAGCCCTTGGTCTCGGCGAGGGTGAGGGCGGCCTCGGACTTGATGGCGAAGGGCGCGTTGCCGCTGCCGCCCTCGTGGAAGTCGCTGTAGTCGTGCCCGCCGGAGCCGACGGTGTTGGTCCCCTCGGGGACGTAGACCATCTCCACGGCCTGGGCGAGGATGCGGACGGAGTCGGGCTTGATCGGGCCGTGGGCGAGGGCCCAGACGACCTTGATGTTCTGGGTGGAGAGTCGGCCCGAGCCCTCCTTGGCGCGGCGGACGAAGAGGCCCATGTGGTCGGGCGGGACGAGGAGGTCGACCTCCGTGCCTTGGGTGGCGGCGTTCGCGGGGCCGTCAGCAGGCGGATTCGCGCCGGAGATGGCGACGTGCTCCCAGGCGGCGGCGCCCTTGGGCAGGACCTTGAAGAAGACCCAAGCGGCGTCGTGGTTGACGCTGGTGCGCCAGGAGTTCTCCCAGGCGATGTCGAAGGTGATGAGGGCGCTGCGGGCGTCTCTCGCGCTGACCTTGACGTTGCTGACCGCCACGGTGGGGACGACGGCGCGGTTGACCTTGCCGTAGCGCAGCCATTTGTCGTCCTCGGCGCGGGCGGGAGAGGCGGCAAGGAGGAATAGGGCCCCGATGAGGCCGAAAATGCTTTTATTCTTAGGATTGGCCATGCGAGGCTCCAGTATCGGCAATTGTTCGTATGACCATCGGGAATAACGACCAAACGGTCCTTTACGGCTTCACGCCCAACCCAGGGACGACACGAACGTGGTACATCGTTCCACCGACCACTCCGACATATTGGAACACACCCTCGGAGTCAAACTCGCGGCCGAATTTCGCGATCTGGTCGTAGCTGGCTCCTGGCTGGCCATCCACCACCACGATGCTCTTGCCACCGTTCTTGGATTGATAAGCCAGATGGCGAGAATCGCGGCTGAAAACAAGGCTGGCCACATCCACTTGGTCGAACGCCGGCTCCTGCCTGCCGTCGACGACCACGCACCACCGCTTGCCTGTCATGGCGGTGTAGACGACACGTTTGCTATCAGGACTGAACAGAGGGGCGATCTCATGCGGACCGGCAGGGCCCGCGCCGATATGGTCGAATGCCGGCCCCGGATGGCCGTCGACCACGACCAGCCACTGATTCGCCCGCTTGGCCACATATCCGACTCTCGAACTATTGGGGCTGAAAATCGGCCTGAGCGGGTAAAAGAGGGTGAAACTGTCAGGTTGATGTTCCGTCACAACGCCCCCAGGCCAGCCGAACCGCCCCAAATCTTCAAACTCCGGTCCAGGCGTCCCATCAACGACAACGACCCATTTCTTGTTTTCCCGCCTCGTGGCGTAGGCATCGTGTTGAAGGTCTTGGCTGAAAAACGGGCTCACCTCGGGCTTGTCGGTTCGAAGCGGACCGGCAATGCCATCCCGGATGATGAACCACTGGTTCCCGCTGCCCCCCTCCATCGCCATGTGCTGCCCATCGGGGCTGAAGATGGGTTGATAGGAATTCCGCCCGAAAAATGCAGGATCGTATCCTTTCTCCATACGAGGAGCCTGGTATTCGCCATCCACACGGCCATCCTTGACAAGACAAAAAACGCTGCCCTTGACGGCACCGTACACGACATGCTTGCCGTCCGGCGTCACCAGTCCCAAGTCATTCTGAAGGAAGACCTTGTCGTATTCCGGACTTGGCTCATTGTTCGTCACAACGACTTCCTTGTTGCCTTGGGTGCATGCCCAATAGGCGACCCTAGAGTCGTCGGCGGTGAATGATGGACGAGTCACGGATTTATACAACGGTCCGGGCTTCTCATCGATCACCATCAAGCATGATACATCCATGCTCCCCGTGTTCCCCACATAAGCCTGATAGGCCAGATGGTTGCCGCTCGGGCTGTAGTGGACGTCATATTGGCCTATCGCGTCATAGGCCTGTCCCGGCTTGCCATCCGCCACCACCAGCATCTTCCGGCCCTTCATCGCCCGATAGGCCACATGCTTGCCGTCCGGACTGAACATCGGGTCATTCCAGAACACAGGGTGGCTGAGATCGGCAAAGGCGTCATATTCAGGACCCAGCTCGCCATCAATGACCGTGATCCGATGTTCGCCGCTCCGTGCCGCATACCCAAAGCGGCTGCCATCTCGACTAAACACGACATGGTAAATCTCGTCGAACTCCCGGCCGGGCCGTCCGTCCACCACGACCACCCATTTGTCGCCCTGCCTTGCCACATAGGCGATTCGCTTGCCACGCGCCGAATGGTAAAGCCCCACGCCTCGCCACGGGTCTTCCTTCACAGGCTCATAGGTGGTGGATCCAAACCAGCCCTTGACGGCAACAACACCGGCCGGGGGAGTGATGCCGATCTGGTCATATTCCGCGCTGGGATGTCCGTCGATCACAACTTGCCATTTCCTCCCCTTCCTCGCAACGTAAGCGGTGTGCTCACCGTCTTCACTGAGCAAGGGCTCTGCACCAAACAAGTGGTTGCCGTCGACGGCCTTTTCAGGGGCAACCTGGTCGAATCGCGATCCCGATTGGCCATCGATCACCGCGCATTCCGCTCCCTTGTTCCCCGCGATGCAGATGAAGTGGGCACCATCTTCGGTCGTTCGCAACGACCGGAAATGAGTTGGGAGGTCGGAGAGCCGCGTCGTTTCGATTGTCGCCCCATTGGGTTGGGTCTGCGTGGTCGATTCTCCCTTCTTGGTCGGCAAATGCGGATCCGACTGCCGACCGCAACCGAGTGCGACCGCGGACGACAACAGAAGGATTCTCACGGCTTGTCGCAACTGATGGATGGCCATCACGATCGTTGTCTTCAAGAGGATTTCGGCCCAAGAACCGGAAACTCCCGTAGAAGCGAACCCGGAAGCGAGGGCGGCGACATGAAACATAATCAAGTGCGGCTGGCAGTTCAGGGCAATTATATCTGCCCGCTACTTCCCCCCCGCCTGCCCCACCGCCATCCCGAAATACCGGTTGTTGCGATACGCGCAGCGGACGGGGTCGCCCGTGTAGAGCAGGCTGAACTGCTCCTTGGTCAGCAGGGCGACGTCGAAGAGGAATGGGTCGGCGGCGGAGTCGAGCAGGCAGTCCTTGAGGGGAATCAGGGCGTGGACCTCGTAGCCGAAGGGCTTGAGGGCGACGATCTTGCAGGGGTAGGTCGGCTCGCCGGCCTTGGAGCCGTTCTCGTTGAAGATGAGCGTCTTCTCGCCGGTGGGCGAGAGGGCGCGGAAGTGGAACTGGCGGACCTGCCTGCTGCCCGGCTTGCTCACATAGAAGTCGACGCCGGCGATCCCGATGTTGCCGCCCGACCATTGCGGGATCTCCGGCGTGCAGCGCGGGTCGGCCACCTTGGCGTGGAAGGCGAGGCTGTCGCCCGCGACGGCCAGGCGGATCTCCGCGGAGATGTCGCCCTTGCCGCGGGCGAGCCGGAGCTTGGGCTCGCGCGGGTCGGTGCCGTCTGGGCGACGAGTCTCGACGTAGTCGTTGCCCTCCGTCGCGACCACGCGCGGCGGCTGGTCCTTCAAGGCGTCGGCCACGGCGTCGAGCCCGCCCAGCGCCGGCAGGCGCGGGACTTCGGTGCTCTCGTTCACGGGGAAGGCGAAGAGATGCGTCTGCGGGGCCGGCTTGCCGTCGAGGCTGGCCGTGTCGTAGGTGGCGAGCAGCCGCGGAGCCGGGCCTGCCGCTCCGCCGGAACCCGCGGGATTTGCGGGAGCGAACGTGAACGAGGCCTGCGCCTTCGCACCGGATTCGGCCGAAAGCTTGGCCTCCGTGGGGCTGACCTTCCAGCCCGGGGCGTCCCACTTGAGCGTGACCGACAGCGGGGCCGTGAGCGTGTTCGTCAGGTTGAAGTCGGCCTTGCCGCCGTCGCGGTAAAGCTGGCCCGTGATGTCCTGGCTGGCGCGGATGTCGCGCATTTGGGCGGCGTTGTGGAAGTAGGCCGCGACGTTCGCGAGGCGGAGCACCTCCGGGCCGGGGACGGGAACGCCGGGCGGGAGGCCCTTGTTCGCCGCGGCGTCGTCGCCGGCCTTGGAGTCGGGCGGCGGCTGCTGCGGGAAGAACGAGAGCCAGAGCTCCTGCCCGGGCTTGAGGCGATACCAGAACTCCATGAACGGGCGCGACTGCCCCTCGAAGGCTTCGTCGTCGGTCGGGAATACGCCGAACCCGCCTTGGGCGTCGGCGGCGAGGTGGCAGCCGCGCACCTGGGCGTGGTACCCGGCCTTGAACAAGGCGAGCAGATCGACCGCGAGAACCTGCTTGGCCTTGACGATGAGGCCCGCGTTGGCCTCCACGGTCACCCAGGCGTAGCCGGTCTCGACGAGGCAGGTGGCGTCGTCGAGCTGCTGGGCGTTGAGGACCTGCCCGCCTGCGCCGCGGACGACCAGGAGCTCGCGCTCCACGGGCAGCCGCTGCGAGACGATCAGGCCGTACTTGCCCCACTCGAAGCGGGTCGAGGTGGTGGTGACGAAGAGGACGTTCTTCGGGTCGAACTTGACCTCTTCGATGCGCCCGGGCGCGCCGGCGCGGGCGGGTCCGCTCGCGTCGGCGGGCAGGACGGGCGTGACGCCCAGGCCCATCGGCCGGCCCCAGTTGGGGTTGTCCTCCACGGCGAGGCACGGGGCCCCGCGCAGGAGGAGCAGGCATGAGAGGAACCCGACGACGCCGACGATTCTCGAATAGGTCATCCAAGGCTCCTGCAACGGCGCTTTCCGGGAGATGCGAGACGGGGGCACTGTACCTTGAGATGGACTGGCAGGATGGGCGAAGGCGCGGAAGGGCCGTCTTGTTAGCCGGAAGCGCAAGCGACGGGACGGGGGTGGCCAGATCACTACAGCGCCTGAGCACGCGGCACGCTCGCGGGTACACGGGTTCCCGCCGATCCAATGTTGAATTGCACGATCACCGCATACACCGGCCAAGCTGTTGTTTGATCGACCCCAGTCCCGTCGCTTGCGCTTCCGGCTAACAAAGGCCGTCGATCCGGGGCTTCGCGCGTCGTCGAGCCGGCGTTGAACACAACCGTCATGAGCCGTCGGAGCCACCACCCCCGCCGCCGCCCGAGTCGCCGCCTCCGCTCGAGCCGGAGTCGGAACTTCCACCGCTCGAGCCGGAGTCGAAGCTGCCGCTGTCCGACCCGCTGCTGGAATGCGAACTGCCGGTGTCGTTCGAGCTGTGATGGGAGGCGTCGTGGGAATGCGAGGTCGTGTGGTGGTGGGAGGAGTGGTGGTGCGACGCGTGGCCGTGCGATGTTTGGTCAACCGTGCCGGAGTCGGAGGCGTTCTGCCCGTGGTGTGGGTGGTGCGTGGGGTCGGAGTGGCCGGCGACACCGTGCGGGAACCACATCGATCCATCGTCGTATCTCGATCGCCGGGCCCGGCCCGCCGCCCCCCTCACCGAGGCGGAGATCAGGATGAAGAGCATCGCGACCAGGAGGATGGGGATGAAGTTCATGGGGACTTTCGGGGATCGGCAGGAATGGGTCGTCCCGGTTCACCACCGGGCATAGCTGCAATAGCGCTTGAACAGCGACTGCATTCGCTTGTTGTTGATCTTGCGAGGCTCAATGCCATTGCCCACCACGATGGAGCCATACCCCTTCGTGACGCCCATTTCATATCGCCCCGGAGCAAAGTCGAATTCCTCGACATACCATTTGTACTCGGCGTGGCGGCACAGCATCTTCCCGAAATAAAACCCGATGCCCAGCGTGATGGGAAATCCGGTCCCTGTCGCCTTGGGTCGGCGATGTTCAAAGTACCACCGCTCCAGCGCCAGAAGGCTGTCCGGTGAATAATCCAACCTCACCTCGGGCTTGAGCTCGGCGACAAGTTCGCGAATCCCCTGGTCGCGAAGCAGAAAAAACGCACGCCTCGCCTCCCGAAGGCCGGGGAATTGGGGCAACTTCTTTCCGTATTGAAGTGCGACGAGGAGCCCTTGGCGCGACATTCACGTCTCCTGGCTGTGTTGGGACCATGACCTCGGACGGGCAGAAAGGCTGGACGGCCGCAGAACGCTATCAACTGTACCCCGCCACGCGGAGCCTCGTGTCGCGCTGCTCGATGGGGAACTTGCGGATCTTGGCCAGTGCCTCGAGCACGCCCGCGGCCGTGAGCCAGTTTACCTCGCCAACGCGGGAACTCCCTCATCCTATTGATCGCTCGCCGGAGTGCCTTGGTGAAAGATCATCTGCCAGCCCGCAGGCCCGCGATTCCAGACCGACGCGCGCAGGGTCTGCCGCTCAAGAAGGCCGGCAGCGCCGACCTGGGCCGACTTGTAAGTGAGCAACACGACATCCGGAGCGAGAGTCTGGATGCGGGCCGGGTCTTGCTCCTGCGGCAGGAGGCGAAGCATCTCGGCCTTGGTGTAGCACCGGCCGGAGCGACCAATCTCCTGAAAGTCGGCGTGGAGCAGCTCATCAAGGCGATGGGCGTCGCGACGGACGGCGGGATCGTGGAGTTCGCACTCCAGAGTGCGAATCGAATGAAGCAAGGAGTCGGGCGGCATGGCGAACTGAACTCAATGTGACGTGGGGAGAACACACGCATTGTGAGTGGTGGAAAGAAAAGACCGCCTAGAGGCGGAACTACGAACCAAAGACTGCGTCGTTTGCAGCCTCGCCTTTGGGCTGCCCTCACTCCGTTGACGGAGACCAGCGCAACCCGACTTCACTTCGGCACCGGCGGCTTGCAAGGCCGCGGCGGCTTGCCGTCCGGGCAATCCGCCACCACTTGGATCGCCTTCCCCTGCTCCGTCGCGCTGCGGATCCAGCGGATGCCCTCGGGCTTCTTCACCAGCGACCCGCCCGTCTCCGAGGGCGTGGCCATGGATTCGGGTGGAGGCGGAGCCGCGGGCCGGCGGCGGCCGTCGGGCTCCCAACCCGGGCCGGTGGGCTTGACGGTGAACGTCTCCAACCAGGCGACCTGGCGCTCCTTCTCCGCGGCGCAGTCTCCGCAGGCGAAGACGTAGGCCCGCACCCCGGCCGGCTTGCCGTCGCGCTGCGGGCCCGAGGGCGCGTCGATCGGCGGGCTCTCCGCGTTGGCGGCGAAGAGGTTGTCGGTGTTCAGGTCATAAAACCACGCGAGCCGGGAGACCGGCGGCGCGGGCGGCTCTCGTAGCTCGAAATAGACCAAGGTCCCGGCGGCGGCCAGCAGCAGGACTGACGCGCCCACCTTCAGATAGGCTCGATTCACGAAACAGCCTCAGCTCAGGTTGGGGATTCGCCGCACGGGACCGCCGACGGAACTCATCCTCGCGCGGCGCCGGCCGCGCCTGTTCACCAGAACGCGTTGTAGTAGTAGTCCGTCTGCGGGCCACCGTAGTAATACGGGCCCCAGCACCACATCGTGGTCTCGGCGATGTAGCCCTCGGTCGTGCTGAAGTTCGAGACGTTGCGCCAATTGACCGAGCCGTTGGTCATCAGCACGTTGCTGCCCTGGCAGCCGGCTTCGGCGGGCTTGGCGTAGGACGGCCCGTAGACCGCGCCGCGGACGCCGTGGTTGAAGATGGTCGGGCATTCCCAGCCCGGCGCGGTGGGGAACTGGAGGACTTGGTCGGCCATCAGAACCAGGTCGCCGGTGTCGTCGAGCTTCTGCGGGGACTGGAAGGCCTTGGTCGGCAGGCCCGTGGTGGACTGGCCCCAGGAGGCCATGTAGGCGGTGTCGGCGTCGCCGTCGACGTTCGGGTAGCCGACGTGGTCGGCCGTGGGGTTGGGCAGCTTGTTGAGCCCGAAGCACCAGAAGTAGTTGGTCACCCAGCCGTCGTACGGGTCCCACACGTAGGCGTAGGACCAGTCGACGAAGAAGTTGGCGGCGGTGGCTTGGGGTCGTGCGGAGTGTTGGGACATTGAAGCAAGAGCAGCTTCATGTCGATCGCCTCCTGCAACGAGGCCGGCTTGGAGATGATGGACCAGCCCATGTAGGGGGCGAGGGCGTTGTATTCGCCGGTCGGGAGGTTGCCCATGAAGGCCATGCCGTCGTAGGTCTCGAAGTTGCCGACGACGGTGGGGTAATAGGCGTTGTTGTTGGTGGCGTAGTTGACCAGGGCGGTGCCGTATTGGCGGAGGTTGTTGGCGCAGGTGGTGCGGCGGGCGACCTCGCGCGAGAGACCGAGGGCCGGCAGGAAGATGCCGATGAGCAAGGCGATGATGGAGATCACCACCAGCAGTTCGACGAGGCTGAAGCCGGCGCGGCGGTTGCGGCTCCGACAATGACAGTTCGCACGCGTGTCAAAACAGAACATGACAGGGCTCCTTGAGCAGGTTCCAGGCCGAATCAGGATTCGCCCATGGGATGCCGGCCCGCGAACGCGGCGGGACTGGCCATGGACGACCACAAGCTCTGATGAGTGAGGCGGAGGCGGGCGCGGGGGAGAATGGGATGTTGAGCGGGATTGAAGGCGGCGAGGTCTTTCGGAGGGACTTCCGTTCCGCATGCCGACGAGCCCGCCGACTGCGCCACGGACACCGAACAGGAGTGGTTGCCCCCGCACACATGGCGCCTTCACACTACAAGACGGGGAGTCCTTGTCAAGGTTTTTCCGCGGTAAGCGGGCGTAGAACTCCCTCCGCGACGCTGAAATCCCCGGCATTTTCCGCTCGCGGCGGATCGGCCCACGCACGGAGACCAACGCGTGGCCTTCCAAATCGCCGCGGTGAAGGCGCCGGCGATGAGGATGCCGATGTGGCCCAGGAGGTAGGCGAATGCAATGGGCGCCAGGGCAGCCGTGAGCGCGCCGGCCCAATGCCAATTCGCGTTGGTGCCCATGAAGTAGACCCCGGCCGCCATGATCAAGGCGATGGAGGGAGAGATGATGGCCAAGGAATGCCTCCGGAGTTGGTCAGGCCGTCATGGGACTGTGCGCGGCCGAGTGAGTCCCGAGCATCCATCACAGCCGGCCACAGCACGTTGACTACTTTTGCGCGTCCGGCTTTTCCACCAATTCAACTTCAATGAGAGAAGCCAACTCCGTCAGCCGATTCCACGCGGGGACATCCGCGCCCTTGATGGCCGAACCGAGTTGTTTTTCGAGTTGCCGAATGCACATGGCGACGCTGACGGCGTGATCTCCCCTGATGAACAAGCCGGGCCAGTCGCCACGGAACTGCACCGGGCCGCTTGGTGCCTTGCCTGGTCCGCCGGGGAGGGGGATCTGCAGGGGGGCTCGTGATCGGCGCATGATCCAACTCCATTCAGCGGCCGGCATCTCGATCGAGGCGATACACACGGTCCGAAGGAACCACGAGGATACCCATCATCCGCCGAATCGGAACCGCACCAAGGCCATCGCGAGGGCGAACAACCAACCCCAGGCAAACCGGTCGATCCGGAGGAGCGACTGGCCTCGCCTGCGCCGCCAGTCCCCCAAAACCGACATCGCCAGGCCGGCCGCGATGGGAATCAGCACGAGGCTGGCCACGCGCCACGCGGGTGAAGTGATCATCAATTTGGGAAGGATCAGGAGACTCACGCATCCCATGCCCCCACCGGCACCGCAATAGGCCATGGCGGCGAGCCATGGTGAGATCGACCGCCCGCGCATCCGCTCAACCACGGCCCGGATGCCCACCTCCATGATGATCTCCAGCAAGGCTTGCAGGAGAAACTCGCCGAATAGCTGAAGCAGAACCCCAAACAATTCCGCCAGAAATGCGAGGAGAAACTCCATGAGAGCCCTCTGGATGACTTGGCTTCCAAGTGGACCGCGGCCGAGAGGGGCATTCAGCGAAGACGTCTGGTTTCGCCGGGCACGGCTCTACCCGAGCAACGGGCTTTTCACTCTCCGCTGACGACGAGGAACTCCTCCACCGACGCCAGCACCTCCACCGCCCCTACCCCAGTGCCCGTCGGCAACCGCCAGACGCGCCCGCCCCGCTCCTCGCGCGATGTGATCTTCGGCAGCGCCGTCTCCGCCTCGCCGGGCGCGAGCGGGATGAACGCCAACGTCGTCACATGGGGCAGTTGGACCTCCCCGATGAAGGTCAGCGCCGGCGCGGGGATGATGTGGTTGGTCCAGCGGGCGACCCAGCCTCGCCCATGCGGGAGTTCACCGGGCTTGCCGTAAGCGCCGTATTGCGTCGAGCAGGTCGGGTGGGCCTCCTCCTGGGCGAAGAGGCGATGCGGGGCGAGGCCGCCTTCGAGCGGCAGCACGATCAGCCTCGCACCATTGGCGGCGACGGCGGTCGCACGGTCGGCCTTCACCTCGAGCGCGATCTCCGGCTCGAACTGGAAGTTCTGCTCGATCTTCCGCATCACCGGCCCGATCGTCGTCACCCCCTCGGGCGGGGCTTCGGTGAGCACGTCCTGCACGAGCCAATAGCGTCCGTCGACGAAGAGGATTCGCCGTTCCCAGCGCAGCGGCTTGAGCGGCGAGAAGTCGTACGACCCGGCGAAGAGCGACCAGCCGGGGCCGTGCTCCCAACGGTTGTGGATGGGCTCCTTCGCTTCGCAGTCGTCCATCGTGCGAACGTACTCGTCGATGCCGTCGACGGTGATGGTGTTGTGGACGAAGCCGGCGTGCATGGTCGACAGCCGGGCATCGGGCTCGTTGTTGGCGTAGAGCGTGCACGAGGGGTCGGCCAGGAAGTCGGCCCCGTGGGCGGAGAGGACGAAGCTGAGGCGGTCCATGTGTTGGTGCGTCGTGCCCCACGGGCCGCCGTCGGCCATGAGGAAGCGGGCCTGGGGCGACCAATCGCTGCGCATGGTGTAGTAGCCGCCCCAGACCTCGCTGCCGATCGGGGGCCAGTGGAGGAATGGCGGAGCCGGCGTCGGGCCGTTGGCGAGCTGCGTCGCGGCGGAGGCGTCGGCGGGCGTGCCCGGCGGACCCGGCACCCCATAGGGCACGGGCTTGAGCCGGTCGGAATAGTCGATGATCGCCGACAGCCACGGGTCGCCCAGCCACTGCGCGAGCGGGACGAGGCTCATCTGATCGAGGCGGAGCGTGCGGCAGTCGCCGAAGGAGTGGATGCGCCCCGAGGGGCCGCACTGGGCGGCCACGGCCATGAGCATCTGCCGGAGCGGGGCGCGGTAGCCCTGCGACTCGGGCTCGTCGCGCAGGGCGTGGGCGGTGATGGCGACGTGCTCGACGCAGGCGGTGCCGTAGCCGGTGGTGAGTTCCTTGAACTGCCCGTCGGGGTAGAAGGCCGACTCGAGGTAGTCCTTGAGCCAGACGGCGGCGAGGCGGCGCCACGTCGGCGCGTCGGCGAAGTCGGCCATGACGGTGAAGAGCCGGCCCATCACGCGGATGATGAAGCAGGCGACGTTGTGGGCCTCGCCCACCCAGTACGGCACCTGCGTGAGGAGGTAGCGGATCTCCTGCGTCATGCGGTGCAGGATCGTCAATAGTTCCTCATCGGTGACCAGCGGGCTGGTGCGGATCGCGGCGAGGGCGGCGGTCCACTCATCGAGGCGGTTGGGGTTGAGGCACCACCAGGTGGGCGGGCCGACGTGGTAATGGCTGCGCATGTCGTCGAGGGAGTTCCTCCCGGCGAACTTCTCGATGGGGTAGGCGCGGATGTATTCGAGGCTGTGGTCGACGATGAAGCGGAGATAGCGCGGGTCGCCCGAATCGTGCCAGGCCTCGAGGAGATGCGGGAAGACGGGGAAGCGCGGGAGGCAGAAGAGCGGGCAGTCGTACCAGTCGATGCCGGAGGCGGGGATGTCGTAGACGTTGTAGCCGTCCCAGAGTTTTCCGCGCAGGCAGTCGTCGGCGATCTTGTTTTTCCGCGCGGGGTCGCGCGGGGTCGCGCTCCAGTCGGGCAGGAGGGGCGACTCCATCGGGCGACGGCGGAAGTGGGCGATGAAGGCGCGGCCGGCGGCGTCGACGTCGCCGCGGTTGAGGGCGTCGCGCGTGGATTGGAGCGCGGGGGCCGTGAGGTCGAGCGTGCGCAAAAACTCGGCGCGCGTGGGAATGACGAAGTCGGAGACCACAGGGCGTGGCGGCGCGGGGATTCGCGTGGGGCTCATGTGAGATTCCCTCCAAGGATGGATGACTTAAGTCATCCATCCTCATGCGGTGAAACGAGTCGAGTCCGTGGACCTCACGCACCTTCTGGGAGCGTGCCGGGATCAAGCCCCGTGCGCGTGCCGGGCGGCGGGCCGTAGGCGTTGTCGATGACGTGCGTGCTGCCCCCCGTGTCGACCACGTCGGGCCCGGGGGCGGGGGCGTAGAACCAGTTGCGGTAGACGTCGGCCGCCTTCTGGGGCACCCCGCGGATGCAGAGGGCGAGGTAGAGGCTGGCGAAGGTGTTGTGGTGGACGCGCAGGTAGGAGCCTGCGATGTCGGTGCCGTCGTTGCGGTCGCGCCCGCCGTGCATGTCGAAGAGGTGGTCCTGCCCGTAGACATTGCCGCTGTTGTCGAGGTGGGTGCGCGTGAGGGCGAGGACGAGGTTGTGGGCGGCCTCGTAGCCCACGCCGGGCATGCCGCTGCTGGCGATGTTGTGCTTGTTGTCCTGGAAAATGCAGTGGTCGATGACGACCTTGGAGTCCATGTGGACGCAGATGCCGTAGCCCAGGCCCATGCGCTGCTGGTGGTGGATGTGGCAGTGGTGGATGTGGTTGCCCGCCCCGCCGCAGAGGAAGACCCCGCCGTGGGACCAGGCGAAGATCTCGCAGTTGTCGACCTCGCAGTTGTCGTGGCGGGTGACGACGCCGTCGGAGTTGGGGAAGCTGTAGTAGGCCTTGTGCCCGTCGTCGTCGGGGTACTTGGTCTCGACGAAGACGCGGCGGTGGAAGGCGAGGCGGCGCTGGCCGTCGGGGCCGCGGAGGCGCAGGCCGGTGACGCGGATGGCGGGGCCGAGCGACTCGATGAGCGGGCTGGTCTGGAAGGCGTCGCTGTAGAGGAGCGCGCCGGGGGAGCCGTTGAGGCCGCGGTCGCTGGCGAGGGTGACGCCCGCGGGGACGCGCAGGGCGAAGGGGGCGTCGGTGAAGGCGCGGTCGGTGAAGTCGATTTCGAGGTCGCCGGGGATGAAGACGGTCTGCCCGGGCTTGGCGACGGCGAGGGCTGCGATCACTTGGTCAGTGGTGGCGGCGACGATGTCGCCGGTGGACTTGGTGTTGGCGTAGCCGCGTCCGCCGCCGAGCGGGCCTTGGGCGTCGGGCTTGGCGCCGTAGATATTGCCATTGGCTTCGTGCCAGGTGGGCTTGGGCGGGAGGATGAAGTCCTTGGGCGCGACGGCGACGGAGCGGGAGATCTTCTCGCGTCCGTCGGGGGCGGCTGGCGTCGCGGGGCGCTCGACCTTCAACGGTGTGACCGCGGCGGCGAAGTCGTCGGCGTCGAAGACGCAGCCGAAGTTCACCGAGACGCGCCAGAGCCCGATCTCCTTGCAGAGTTCGCGCCGGGCCGTCTCGGCGTTCTCCACCGCGGTGACGGCCTGGCGGATCGTCGAGCAGACATAGCCCAGCCGCTGAAGGTCGAGCATCCCGCCCGGCGACATCAGCAGGCACCAATCGATGTTGAAGCCGACGTAGACCAGGTGGTTGACGCCCGCGTCGCGCGCGAGCGCGGCCAGTTGCAGCGTGTTCTCGGCGACCCCCTCGTCGCCCACGGGGCGGGCCTCGGCGGGGAAGTCGACGGTGGGCCAGCCGGCGTTGATGTCGGCGGTGTTTTGTTTGCCCGGGAAGACGTGGTCGCCGCGGAAGGCGTGGATGGCCTGCGAGGCAGGGTCGGGCTGGGCGCGGAGGGAGGCGGGCACGCCGGATCCGCCGGCACTCCCGGAGCCGCCGACGCCGGAGGGAACCCCGCCGGGGAAGGTGTCGAGCGTCGCGGCTTGGGCGAGGGCGACGGCGCGGTGATAGCCGGGGAGATTGCGGAAGTACGGAGCCCCCTCGGCGACGATATGGAAGAGGCTCATGCCCGAGCCGCGGACGGCCTTGAGCAGCGGCGGGAAGACCTTGCGGCAGACCTCGTACGTTCGCGGGATCTCGTCGCAGGCGCTGTACCACCCGGGGAACTGCTGCAGCGTGCCGCAGTCCCAGGCGTGCATGACCACCAGCGCGGTGCGCCGCGGGTCGAGGGTGATCGAGCCGGATTTCCATCCGCCGTAGCCCTCGGCGGGCACGTCGCGCTTGTAGTCGGCGTTGAACTGTTCGTAGTAGTGGTGGCGGAGTTGGATCATCGGTGGGCTCGGCGCTGAGGGAGGGATGCGCGACGGCGACATGGCCGCCGCGCCTGAAGCGGAGGAACAACGGTGGAAATGGTAACGGGGAACGGCGGTCCGGGGGCCCGGGGGCGAGCCTTACGGCTTGCGCACCTTGAAGAGCAGCCGCGCGCCGGGGCCGTCGATCCAGATCATCTCGAACGGCGAGGCGGCGGCGTCGGTGGGCAGGCCGGTCTCGATGCCCGCGACGGTGGGGAACCAGAGGTTGGTCCCCAATATGCCGTCGAGCGTGACCGTCGAGCCGTCGTCGAGCGTCGTGGTGACGTCGTTGACCAGCACGTAGACGTTGTGGTACTCGAGCGAGCGGCCGTTGGCGGCGGGGATGATGAGCGTGTCGATCTTGAAGCCGGGCACGGGGTGGACCGCCCCGCCGATGCCGCCCAGGGGGAGCTCGAAATCCTGGGCCCGCTGCGGCTTTCCCGACTTGTCGTAGAGCCCGAGCTTGATCGCCTGCTTGGTGGAGATGAGGCTCGCGGGGGCGCCGGTGTCGAGCAGCCAGCCGCCGGTGAAGGTTTTGCCGTCGTTCATCGTCTTGACGTTGCGGACGATGGGGTTGTCGGCCAAGTCGGGCAGCGGCCCGCGGTCGTGCGGGTTCTTCCGGCGGGAGAAGTTGGTGTAGGCCAGCGGGACCTCGACGTCGAACTTGCCCGGCTTGGCCTTGCCGTCGAGTAGCCGCACGCTCGGGCCGGCCGACATCGCCTCGAGCTTCTCGAGGACGTCGGGCTTGGTGAGGTCGGAGAGGTCGAGGTCGCTGATCGCCTTGAGGTCGGCCTCGTTGTTGTCGGCGGGGCCGCCGGGGTTGATCTCGACGAGGAACTGCTTGATCGCGGGCATGCCGATGACGTTGACCTCGCCGGTGACCATCTCGACGAGCGGGTTGGTCGCCGCCTGGCTGAGCTGGAAGATCGCGGCCTTGGAAACGGGCATGAACGGCGGCGGCCCGGCGTCGGCCTTGCCCATGCCGGCGATCGAGAGCGCGTAGGGCGTGCTCACGCCCATCTCGGTCTCGCCGTGGAGCCCGACTTCGTGGTAGGCGGCGTTGGGCGTGGCCTCGATCTTGAATCGCTCGGCCGTCGACTTGCTGATGACGTGGGCGCTGGCGCCGGTGTCGAGGAAGGCCTGGAAGGTCTCGTCGGGCTTGTCCCCCCCGCCGCCGT
Organism: Planctomycetota bacterium; assembly: GCA_026386955.1. GTDB lineage: Bacteria > Planctomycetota > Phycisphaerae > Phycisphaerales > Phycisphaeraceae > JAPLMQ01. The sequence continues at coordinate 7,180 of JAPLMQ010000150.1, read as the reverse complement.
TCATGAGTTTGTCGAGGTCGCCCAAGTCGCGCAGGGCCTTGAACGAGGGCATTCCGGTGGAGGCCCCGGTGACGACCTTGTCGCCCTTGCGGATCTGGACGGTCACGCGCGGGTAGTCCATCGAGGCTTGGAGCGTGCCGAGGATGATGACCGCCGGGCCGTCGGTGAGCGAGGAGCGGGCGGAGCCGGGCTGGGTGGAGGCGGGTTGGGTCGAGGCGGGCCGGGTGGCGGGTTGCGTGGCGGGTGGGGCGGCGAGGGCAAACGACGCGGCTGCGATCGTGGCGGCGAACGCCAAGGCGACGCAAGGAACCATCGCCCCCGCACGACGAGGAAGATGCAGCATGACGAGCCGATGGAGGTGGGGCATGTTGCGTCCGTGCAAGAGGGCGTCGTCGGATTCGGCGATAGTCGATCGTATGCAGCGAACGAGCCGCGGCAAGCCATGGGCGGGGCCTTCGGCGCATGATCGCGCCGATTTCACGGCGAAGGCACGACGATCGTCTCGCCCGGCTTGAAGGCCCGCCTGCCCAGCACGCAATCGACCGCGACCTGGGCCACGGCCTCGGGCGCGAGGGCCTTCTCCTTGGGGACCATGTCGGTGCCGAAGTTCTGCCGGAGCATCGGCGTCTCGACGCACCCGGGCGCGATCGCCACGGCTCGCAGGCCGATGGGCTCGCCCTCGCGGGCGGTGCAAAAGGTGAACATGTTGAGCCCGATCTTCGCGGCCGCGTAGACCGCGAAGCCGGGGAACGGGTCGATGCTCGCCATCGAGGAGAGGTTGACGACGACGCCCGACCTCTGCCGCTCGAAGGCGGGCCAGGCGGCGGCGGTCATGAGCACGACGTAGGAGAGGTTCGCGTCGACGCAGGCCCGCCAGGATTCGGGCGTGACCTGCGCGATGGGCATGAGCGGGGCCGAACCGGCGGAGTTGATGAGGGCGTCGACCCGGCCGAAGCGGGCGAGGGTCTGGGCGACGACTGTGGCCGGGGCCTCCGCGCCGTTGAGGTCGATGGGGATGACGAGCGACTGGGCCGCGGGCGTCTGCCGGCGCACGGCGGCGGCGGCCTCCTCCAGCGGGCCGGGCCGACGGGCGACCAGCGTCAGGTCGAACCCCTCGCGGGCGAGCATGAGGCAGGCGGCGAGCCCGATCCCGCTGCTGGCGCCTGTGACGATCGCGGTCTTGCGTGGGGGCATGGATGTTGGCTCCGATGAAGGTCGCGGGGCGACCCGGGTTCGTTCGATCTTGGATCGTGCCACACCGCAGCCGGAGGCTGCTGTGTGCTGGTCAACCGGAGTCGCAGGGTTTGCGGCTCATCCGTCGCGCAATCACCGATGGACGCGAGGAAGTCGGTGGTTGATCCTGGACGAACTGTTCACTCGCACATAGCAGCCTCCGGCTGCGATGTGGCACGGCCCTTGTCGATGGAGGATCGCGCCGCGGCACGTGCCGATCATAACGCCGCCCGACGCAGTGGACCGCAATCACGACCACTCCCACCGCCCCGCTATACTTCCGCCATGCGCAACGGCTCGTTCCACATCCTCCGCCTGTGGGGGATCGACGTCTTCCTCCACTGGTCGTGGCTGGTCGTGGCATTCTTCGAGATCAGGTCGACCAGCCGCTACGACGCCAGGGCCTGGAACATCATTGAATACATCGCCCTCTTCGGGATCGTCCTGGTCCACGAGTTCGGCCACGCGCTGGCGGCGCGCACGGTCGGCGGGCGGTCGGAGCAGATCATCCTCTGGCCCCTGGGCGGGCTGGCCTACGTGCAGGTGCCCTCGCGCCCCGGCGCGACCCTTTGGACCATCGCCGCGGGGCCGCTGGTCAACGTCGCGTTCGTCCCGATCCTCGCCTGGCTCGGCCTGGTCCTGGGCATGCCCACCGGCGGCGAGGCGCAGGGATTGGCCGCGGTCTTGAAGGCCCCCTTGGTGATGTCGCAGGCCTGCCTCTACGTCTTCAGCCACAGGGAGCTCTTCTTCAACGAGAACGTCCACATCCTGCTCTCCTGGGTGCGTGACAACCCCTCCGACCTCCACTCCTTCGTCATCTGGATCTCGGTGATCAACCTGGCCCTGCTGGTCTTCAACCTGCTCCCCGCCTACCCGCTCGACGGCGGACGGATCTTCCAATCGCTGCTCTGGTTCGTCGTGGGCCGGCCCACGAGCTTGGCGATCGCGGGGCTGGTCGGCGTGGTGCTCTCCATCGCGATCGGCCTCTGGGGCCTGCGCGACGGCGACATCATGCGCATGGTCATCGCCGTCTTCCTCGGGACGAACGCATGGTCGGCCTTTGTCAACCGCTCGGTCCCCGACTCGCAGGACTCACCCGCGCCGGGTCCGCAGCAGCGGTGAGCCGGACGGCGGCGCCATCGGCCATCATCAACCCATCCGCGTGAGGAGAATCCGATGACCGCCCCCATCGTCTGCATCGCCCGCGACATCTCCGGGGCCGAGGGCCCGTGCATCGACCATCAGGGGCGCATCTTCATGGTCGGGCCCGACGAGGGGCGGCTGCTGGAGGTTTCGCCGGACGGCAAGACGCGCGACTTGGTGAAGTACGACGGCATCCCGGCTGGGCTGCAGCTCGACCCGAACAACGACTTCTGGGTGGCCGACATGAAGCGCGGCCTGCTGCGGGTGACGCACGAAGGCAAGCTCATCGAGGAGGTCGTCACCTTCGAGGGCAAGCCGATCCGCGGGTGCAACGACTGCATCTTCGACACGCAAGGGCATCTCTACTTCACGGCCCCGGGCGGGTCGAGCAAGGCCAAGGCGGTGGGCGAGGTCTTCTGCCGCCGGGCCGACGGCAAGGTGACTCGCCTCGACGCGGGTTACCACTTCTGCAACGGGCTGGTGGTGACGGCGGACGACCGCACGCTGATCGTCGCGGAGACGTACACGAAGAAGCTTTGGGCCTTTGACATCGTCGAGCCGGGCGTGGTGAGGAACAAGCGGCATTGGGCGACGCTGCCGGGCGACCACGAAGGCGGGCCCGACGGGATGGACCTCGACAGCCGGGGCTACTTACTCGCGACGAACTGGGGCGGGCAGGCCATCGAGATCTTCAACCCCGCGGGCACGCACGTCGGGCAGATCAAGACGCCCTTCGCCTGCCCGTCGAACGTCCACTTCATGGGCCCGGGCTCGCGCGAGCTGCTGATCACCGAGCACAACACGCACGGGATCTGGAAGACCACGCACACGTGCGAAGGTCAACGTCAATACGGATGGAAATGACCGCTGAAGGGTGGACGACTTCAGTCGTTCACCCGTCCTCGCGCCTCACGCTTCACACCTCACGCAGAAACCGGCTCCTCCACGCGCCACGCCGCGCCCTCGCGGACGACCCTGCGATAGAGCGTGTCGCGCTCGACGGGCACGAAACCTGCCTCGCGCACCGTCCTGCAAAGCGTCGCGACGTTCACTTCCTGGTGCGTGGTGGTCCCGCCGACCTTGGTGATGTCGTACCAGACGACGGTGCCGTCGATGTCGTCGACGCCGCACTGCAGGGCGAGCTGCGCCAGCGGGAGCGTCTGCATGATCCAGAAGGCCTTGATGTGCGGGAAATTGTCGAGCATCAGCCGGCTGACCGCGAGCATCTTGAGGTCGTCGAGCCCGCTGGGGCCCGGGAGGCGCTCGAGCTCGGAGTCGTCGGGGATGAACGGGAGCGGGATGACGGTCTGGAACCGGGCGGGGAAGTTTTGGGCGATCGCCTCGTCCTGGGCCTCGCGGAGCATGCAGAAATGGCGCACGCGGTCCTCGAGCGACTCGATGTGGCCGTAGAGGATCGTCGCGTTCGACATGAGCCCCAGGCGATGGGCCTCGCGGTGGACGAGCAGCCACATGTCGGAGCGGATTTTGCCCTTGAAGGCTTCGTCGTGGACGCGGTCGTCGAAGACCTCGGCCCCCCCGCCGGGCAAGGAGCCCAGGCCGGCGTCGCGCAGGTCGGCCAGGACGCCGGCGATCTCCTTGGGGCGCTTGGCGATGCGGGCGAGGTGGACGATCTCGACGGCGGTGAAGGCCTTGATGTGCAGGGCCGGGGCGGCCTCGCGGATGCCGCGGAGCATGTCGGTGTAGTAGCTGAAGGGCAGGTACGGGTGGAGCCCGCCGACGATGTGCATCTCCGTCGCGCCCGCGGCGGCGGCGGAACGGGCCTGCTCGGCGATCTGCGCGACGCTGAACTCGTACTCGCCCTCCTCCCCCTTCTTGCGGTAGAAGGCGCAGAACTTGCAGGAGAGGGCGCAGAGGTTCGTGTAGTTGAGGTGGCGGTTGATGTTGTAGTAGGTGACGTTCCCGTGCAGGCGGCGGCGGACGACGTCGGCCAGCTCGCCGATGGTCCAGACGTCGCGGCTGCGCAGGAGGGCCAGGCCGTCGGCGGCGCTGAGGCGCTCGCCAGCGTGGACTTTCTGGGTGATCGCGGAGAGTTCGCTGGGCACGGGCTGATTCCGGGGGTTCCGGCGAGGGGACGATGTCGAATGATAGCGGGCCGCAGCACTCCCCCGCCACCTCGCCGCAACCCGCGGCTTGGCATTCCGCCCCGCGCCCCGCACAATGCCCGCCATGCGGATCATCGGGCACGGCGTCGACATCGTGGACACAGCGAGAATTGAGCGCATGCTCCGCGAGCATGGCGACCGGTTCCTGCTGCGGTGCTTCACCGAGGCCGAGCTTGCCTACGCCGCGGACAAGAAGCAGCGGGTGCAGCACCTCGCCGGACGGTTCGCGGCGAAGGAGGCGGTGATGAAGGTGATCGGCACGGGGTGGAGCCAGGGCGTCGCGTGGACCGACGCCGAGGTGGTGCGCGAGCCGTCGGGCAAGCCGACGGTGCGGATGCACGGCAAGGGGCTGGAGTTCGCGATCGCCCAGGGCATCGACGGATGGTTCCTGAGCATCAGCCACATCGACACGCACGCGATCGCCAGCGCGATCGGCGTGGCGAACGAGGGATGACGGTCGCGAGTTGAACAGATCGTCGGCGCGCGAGGCACGTTTGGGCGCGCGTCGATGGTCGAACCGATCTAGACTTTCGTGAGCCGCGCGAGGGACGCGCGGGCCGGTTCGCCTGCGTGATTCGCCGGCGTGATAGGATGTCGCCATGGCTCTGCGTCGCCGCAATGCGTTGCCGCCCTACGAAGTGATGGGTCAGGCCTCGTCCCGATCGCCCGCCGGGCGGCCCGGGCCGACGCCCGAGCCATCGGTGATCTCGCGCGCCCCGAGCGACCGCCCGGTCGACGGCCCAGGCCCGCTGGGCGGGACGTGGCTCGACCGGGCCCAGCAGCCGATGCGCGTGCCGCAGATCATGTTCCTCTGGCTGCTGCTCTTCTTCGTCGCCGGGGTGTCGGTCGCCTTCTGGGCGGGCAAGGTCCACGGCTACACGCAGCACTTGAACGAAACCCGGGCGACCCGCGCGGCTGAGGAAGCGGTCTTCCGCAACGGCGGACGGATCGCCGCGCCGACGTCCGACGGATTGATGTCGGGAAACTCGAATCCGCCCATCGGCCCCGCGCCGGGCAAGCCCACGCGTCCCACGACCTCCGGGAGCTCCGGGACCAGCACCGGCCACACCGGCACGCCGACGGGTCAGCCGCCGACAGCGCTCCAGCCCCCCGCCGCCGCGCCGGGCGTGAAGCCGCCGGCCGCGGTTCCGCCCTCGGGCACGGCCGCCCGCCAATCCGGGCTCAACTACATGGTGCTCGCGACGCTTCCGGAGGACGAGGCCGGCCACCTGGCGCAGTTCCTGCGGGAGCACGGAGTTGATGCCGGGGCGTTTGCGCGGCATAATAGTCGATCCTTCCAGGTGGTCGCCCTGCGCGGGTTCACCCGCGAGCAGTTGGCGAGCCCCGTCAAGCAGGAGTTCGAGAAGGAGCTCCGGCGTTTGGGACGGGTCTGGAAGGACCAGAAGAACGGCGCGACCAACCTCGCCGACATGTACATGGATCTCTACAAAGAAGATCCCGCCGCAGCGACGCCCCCGACCAACAGGAAGCCCCCGCGATGAGCCTCGACCGCAGCCTCAAGACCGCCTCGTCCCTTTCCCGTCACCGCAACGTCCTGACCCGCGCCGAGCGCGTCGCGAAGCTGACGGAAAAGGGCGGGTTCAAGCCCAGCGAGACCGACCCGCTGCACCTGCCCAAGGTCGGCAACCGCAAGGTCGCCGCGGGCGGCAAGACGGCGAAGAAGGAAGCCGCGGGCGATGCGGCTGCTCCTGCCGCCGCTCCCGCGAAGGGCGCAGCCCCCGCCGCCAAGGGTGCCGCTCCCGCCGCGAAGGGCGCCGCACCGGCCGCGAAGGCCGCCCCCGCCGGCAAGAAGTAAGCCCGTACGTTCCATCCAAGCCCGGCCCGAGCGCCGCCCCCACGGTGTCCCGCCATGTTCGACGCCGATCGCTTCATCACGCCCCGGCTGCGCGCCATCGACGCCTCGGGCATCCGCCGCGTCTTCGACCTGGGCGCCAAGCTCAAGGACCCGATCAACCTCTCGATCGGGCAGCCTGACTTCGACGTGCCCGAGCCGATCAAGAAGGCGGCCCTCGAGGCCATCCGCAAGGGGCTCAACCGCTACACGGTCACGCAGGGCATCAAGGAACTGCAGGACAAGATCGCCGCGCAGGTGGTCTCCGAGTTCCCCGACTGGGGCAACGTCCCCGGCGGGTTCGGCACGCTGATCACCTCGGGCGTCTCGGGCGGGTTGCTCCTGGCAGTCATGACCTGCGCCGGCCCGGGCGACGAGGTCCTGATCCCCGACCCGTTCTTCGTGATGTACAAGCACCTGGTGACGCTCGCGGGGGCGACGCCGGTCTACGTCGACACCTACCCCGACTTCCAGCTCACCGCGGAGCGCCTCGAGCCGCTGATCACCCCGCGGACGAAGATGCTGCTCTTCAATTCGCCGTCGAACCCCACGGGCGTGGTCTCCCCGCCCGCGCTCTGCCGCGAGGTGGTCGAGCTCTGCCAGCGCAGGAACGTCCTCCTGCTGACCGACGAGATCTACGACGAGTTCTGCTACGAGAAGGTCAAGCGGCCCGGCGGCAAGGACCGCTGCCCGTCGCCCGCGGAGTTCTCGCCCGACCTCCTGCTCCTGCGCGGGTTCTCCAAGACCTACGCGATGACGGGCTGGCGCATCGGCTACATGGCGGCGCCCAAGCCGATGGCGGCCGAGCTCATCAAGCTGCAGGGGCAGA
>JAPLMQ010000179.1 GCA_026386955.1 Planctomycetota bacterium | reverse complement strand
TTTCCACTGGGGGTTGGTGAAGGTGCCCAGGGTGCCCGCCGTCGAGAGGCTTTGGACCTGGATGTCGGTGCTGTTGGTGCCGATGTTCCGGTCGGAGATCAGGACGGCGTTGCTGTTGGCGCTGGATGCCCACTCGGCTTGCCGGCCTTGGTCGACCGCGACGGGGCTCGCGTTCGAAGTGAACGACGTGGTGATCTTCAGCATCGCATAGGAGTAATTGGCGGTGGTCAGGTTGCCCGTGGTCCAAGGGGTGAGGACGGTGGTCTCCTGGGGGCTGATCAAGATGGTCGGCACGATCATGCCCGCATCGAGCAGGATCCAATAGCGGGAGCCCACGAACGCGCCGTTTTCGGTGGCGCTGCCGGTGTAGGCGACGTTCGCGTTGACCGGAACAAGGCTGGCGTAAAGCCCGGGCAACGGCTGCGAATAGGCCTGCTGCATCACCGTGCCGGGCAGCTTCGTGGCCTTGCTCTGGCTGTACATCACCATCGCCTGATGCTGCCCGCGGAGTTGGGTGCCGTTCAACGCCTGGCGGGCGGCGGTGCGGGCCATGCCCAGCACGGGTATCAAGAGCCCGATGAGGATCATGATGATGGCGGTGACTACCATGAGTTCGACCATGGTGAACGCCCCGGAGCGGGTGCGGCGTCGTACCCAATCAAATCGCATCGTGCGGCCTTCCTGTGGAATGAATGAAAACAAGGATAGACCCGTGGCGCGGGCATGGTGTTGAAACACACAACCGCCGCCATTGGCGAACAGAGACATGACCCAGAAACCCGACCCTCGGAACTCTCAATCAATTCCCATCGCCGACCCAGAAAAGAAAGGAGGGCCGACTGAGGATAAAAACCACTTCGGCAGGGTGTGGAAAGCAACCGCAAAAGCGACTGTGCCATCGATGTCGTGGGTGAATAGTAGGGGTATCCCCGCATTATCCAGGGCGTCCCATCGGGGAAGCCCCGATGGGTGGGGCGACACGAGGCGATTGGGTGCGTCATCGACGGTTGTGCTTTCCTCGCGGCGGAGGACCGGCCGGTCAGGGCCGGGCAGGCGTTGTGGCGAGGCTCAATCAACCTTGAATCGTGCCACATCGCAGCCCGAGGCTGCCATGCGCCGGTCAAACGGAACGCCGAGGTTCCGGGACTTTCGAGCCCACGTCCATCGGGGGAGACGCGGGGCGTTCCTCGCGAACCTTGGGTCATTTCCGGAGGGCCAAAGGCCCGTTTTATACCAGCCTGGGGCAAAGCCCCAGGTACCTGCGTCGAGAAGCATTTGGAGGGCTGTAAGCCCGTCTTATCACGCGTCCGAAAGCCGGATAAATCGGGCTTTCAGCCCTCAAAATCCTGCGGCGCCGATGGTCCTAGGGCTTCGCCCTAGGCTGGTATAAAACGGGCCTTTGGCCCTGAAATGCAAGCATCGCAACAGAGCCTGTCCGGCTCTGATCAGGCTTTCGCCTGATGGGACAACGACGCGATCGCCGGGGTGGATTGGTGAAGCCGCAAAGACAACGCGAGGCCATGAGCCGTCCGTCCGCCGGCACATGTCACGGGTACGATGACATGTGGCACCAGACAAGGGCCTTCGCACCAGGGCGCATCGGCGTCGGCGGGGGCCTGGGCTTCAGTAAAAAGGGCCTTTCCCATCGCAAACCAACCACACCATCGTGACACCGTGGCTGAAGATGATTCGGCTGGCTCGGCCGGCCCCTCCGCAGCCTCGCCGACCCGCCGGGAGTTCCTCTGGCGCGTAGGGTTCGCCGCCGCGGCGGCGCTGGCGGGATGCGCTTCGTCGCCCGCGGGCGCCGCGCCCCAGACGCAGCCAGTCGCAGCCACACAGCCCGCAGCCGCCACCCAGCGCCGCCCCCGCCCCCGGCTGCGCGTCGCGGCGGTGGTCACGACCTACTACCCGCGCAGCCACGCCGACGTGATCCTGGAGAACTTCCTCCAGCCGTATCTCTTCAACGGGCAGACGATCGACGCGGAGATGGACGTCGTGGGCCTCCACGTCGACCAGTTCGCCCCGAACGACATCTCGCGCGAGGTGGCGGCGAAGCATGGTTTCGGGATCCATCCCACCGTCGCCGAGGCGCTCTGCGCCGGCGGGCGCGAGTTGGCCGCGGACGCGGTGCTGATCCTCGCGGAGCAGGGGAAATACCCGGTCAACGCGAAGGAGCAGACGGAGTACCCGCGGAAGCGGTTCTTTGACGAGGTCGTGGCGGTCTTCGAGCGGAGCGGGCGCGTCGTGCCGGTCTTCAACGACAAGCATCTGACGCACCGCTGGGACTGGGCCAAGGAGATGTACGACACCGCGAGGCGGCTGAAGATCCCGCTGATGGCGGGCAGCTCGGTGCCGCTGGCCCAGCGCCGCCCGCCTCTCGAGTTGCCGCCCGGCGCGGCGCTGCGCGACGCGGTCTCGATCCACAGCGGGCCGCTGGAGGCCTACGGGATCCACGCGCTGGAGCTGCTGCAGTCGATGGTCGAGGCCCGGGCGGGAGGGGAGACGGGCGTCCGCAGCGTGCAGTACCTCAAGGGCGAGCCGCTCTGGCGGGTGGCCCATGATGGGTTGTGGTCGCCCGAGGTGGCGGCGGCGGCGATGGCGGCCGAGCTGGGGCGGGAGGCGCCGCTGACGCAGTCGGTTTTGCGCGAGGGCAAGGCGCCGTCGGGCGAGGAGATCGACACCAACGGCATTTTGGTGACCTACCGCGACGGGCTGCGCGGCATCGCCATGACGGTCAGCCGGAACAGCAGCTCGCGCTGGAACTTCGGCTGCCGGATCGGGGAGGGTCCGCCGCACGCGACGGCGTTCTACGCCCCGTCGGACAACAAGGGGCTCTTCAAGGCCCTGGCCTACGCGATCCAGCAGCACATCCGCGAGGGGCGCTCGCCCTACCCGGTGGAGCGGACGCTGCTGACCACGGGCGTGATCGCGGCGACGATGGATTCCAAGGCCGAGGGTGGGAAGGCGATCGAGACGCCGCATCTGGCGATCGCGTACCAGCCGCGGGATTTTTCGGGGGTGCGGGAGATGGGGAAGTCGTGGGAGGTTTCGCCGGGGGCGGGGCCGGCGACGCAGGGGGCGGTTCCGGGGGCGGGGGCGAAGGGGTGATGGCGGGCGGATTTCGCCGGCTCAATCAGGGGATCTGCATGTCCGATTGTGGATGTTTGATTCACGCGTGAATCAACGTGAATCAAAAGGGGGTCGGAGAGGGGATTTACGACCGTCGGCGGGGCGGGCGGGTTTTTCAATCAATATAAAAATCGGTGTTGTAAATGTTTATGTGTTTGACCTGAATGCACGCCGAAAGCATCCAATCAGGGGTGGTTTTGATTCTGATTCAGAATCAAGAATCAAGAATCAAGATGTGGATAAGTCGCGTCGTTTCAGGGCTTGCGCAGGACGAAGGCGCGGTCGGAGAAGATGTAGTCGCCGTGCGGGGGCGAGTGGTAGGCCCCGCCGACGACGAGGAGGTGGCCGCCGATCGACCCGGCCGCGCCCCAGGACAAGGGCGTGGGAAGCAGGGGGCCGCGCGACCAGGTGCGGGTCGCGGGGTCGTAGATGGCCGTGCCGCGCGGCTCGTCGCCGCCCCAGCCGCCGATGAGCCAGACCTTGCCGTCGAACGCCATCGCGATCGCCGCCGCCGGGGCCGGGCCGGGCATTGTGTTCAGCCACCACGCCTTGGCCTCGGGGTCGAAGACATAGAGGCCTGAGCCGCCGATGCGTGCCCCGGCCGCGATGTAGAGCCGACCGCCCACCGCGCACCCGCTCGATTGGCTGACCGGGCCGGGCGCGTCGGGCTCGCGCCGCCACGCCTTTTCGCCCGCGCCGATGCTCATCACCCCGCGCGACGCGACCTTGTTCGATGCGCTGACGCCGTCACCCACGCCGCCGACGATGTAGATCCGGTCGCCGACCGTCGCCGCGACCAGTTCGCTCAGCGGCGCGGGGATCGACGGTCCGGTGCGCCACTTTTTCGCCTTGGGTTCGTAGATCTCCACGGCGTCGCTGACGGTCCGCGCGTGGCCGACGTCGTCGTGTCCGCCGATGACCCAGAGTTCGCCCGCGAGCGCCGCGGCGCCGGCGTAGCAGCGGTTCGTCGGGACGGGAGGCAGCTCGGCCCACGTCTCGCGCGCCGGGTCGAAGCACCAGAGCGGGTTGAGGACCGCCAGCTTCGCGGGGTAGCCGTGGTACGACTTCGCGGTGGCGATGTAGAGCTTGCCGTCGATGACCACGCCGTGGATGTCGTGGTTGCTGTAGGGGAGGCGGGGGAGGGCACGCCAAGTGCGCTGCCAGGCGTCGACGGGAGGCGCGACGCGGGTGATCTTCCCGCCGGCGACGACCCAGAGGGCGCCCTCGGCGTCGACATGCATCGCCCGCACCGGCTGGTCATCGGTCCCCGGACGGCCCGCCAGCAGTCTCGCCCCGACGCTAGGCCCCTCCGGCGCACGGATGTCGACCTCCACCACCCCTCCGTCGACCAGGCCCACCGCCATCCGGCCCGAGGGGCCAACGCACATCGCGTTGGGCCTCACCCGGCCGACGCAGCCGAAGAGCTCCGGTTTCAGCGGGAAAGCCGTCGCGCCGGCCGCGGGCTTGCGCGGGTCGAAGCGCGAGAGCAATTGGTCGCCGACGATCCAGACGAAGCCGAACTCGTCGGCCTGCACGCCGCTCCATCGGTCCGGCTTGAGCCGCTCCGCCTCGCCCAGGGGGATCGCCTTCCCCCGGCCGGCGTCGGGGAGCACCACCACCTGATAGTCGTCTCGCTCCCGGTCGGGGCTGACGATGGCCCAGAGGTTGTTGTACGAGTCCTGCGCGATCGGGAAGGGGACGTCCTTCCGGCGATCGAACTCGAAGGCCGCCTTCGCGCCGGCGCGGGCGTCGAACGTCCCGAGCCCCTCGACCCATCCGCGCCCGGCGTGCGAGATGAAGATCCAGCGTTGGATGTCGATCGCGATCTCCTCCGCGTCGTCGGCCTTCGCGCCGAGCCGGCGCAGCCGCTTGTCGATCGTGTACCAGACGCTCCCGTCGGGCCCCGCCGCGAGCCCGCCGATCGGGCCGGCGTCGACGCGCGAGATCTTCTTGCCGTCACAACGGAGCAACTCGCCGTGTTGAGGATGCATGATCGCGATGTAGACCTGTCCCTGGCCCGCCTCGGCGATCGCGGTGTTGAAGTCGAGCAGTCCATCCATCAGCACTGTGCCTTTCGCTTCCGCCGCGAGCGCGGCACGGCTGCTGAAGAAACAGATCAACATCGAGAACGAAAGGGCAACCGCCCAGCCGCTGGCCGGGCGCGTCTTAGCGAAGAAGGAGTGGGGTGTGCTCATTCTTTCACCACCGCGATGGTGTAGGCCACGGAGGTCTCCTTGATCCGCGCCGGGTCGCCGCGCAGCAGGTCGATGAGGATCGTCCTGCAGGTCGCGCGGGACTGGTATTGGTCGGTCCAGTTGGCGGGCGAGAGCTTCACCCGCTGCGGCTTCTCGAACGTGATCTCGATGGTCTGAGTGAACCGCTTGACGCGCACCGCCTCGACGTTGTCCTGGTATTCCGCGCCGCCCTCGGCCCACGCGTCGCCCCGGCGAAAGCGGATCTCCACCGGGCCCATCTGCTTGGACGGGGAGGAGTCGGGCGGGGGCGAACTGGCGATGAAGACGGGGATCGTCTCGCAAAGCTCCGCGATGGTGTCCTTCCCGTCGCCGCGGATGCGGGTCTCGATGCGCAGGCCCGACTCGCGGGCCTCGAAGCGGCGCTGGTAGCGGATGTCGCCCACGAGGGCGTCGCCTTGCCCGGCGTACGTGCGGGGGATCACGCCCTCGACGTCGATCGTCGCGCGCTCTTTGCCCACATCGGACTTGACGGTCGGTCGCAGAATCCGGCCAGAAGTGAAGGTCTTGCCCGCGCTGGTTTCACCCGTGACGGCGTGGAACGGCCAGAGCCGCCACTGGTCGTAGCGGTCATAGACCTCGCCCTGCGCCCCGCCGCGCCGGCCGAGCAGGAGCGATCCGCCCGTCGGCGTCCAGAACGCGGAGAGCGAGCCGCCCGAGAAGCCGAAGGGCTTTTCGCGAGGCATCCACTTGGCGCGCTCCGGCCAATCGGGCTCCGCGACGCCGACGGGGCCGGTGTGGATGACCAGCCCGTAGTCGGCGAAACGAGCGATCACGAAGTCGTCGCCGAACTGCTTGACGAAGCGTTCCCCGCGCGCGAAGGGGGGCTTGAGCAGTTCGGGATGCTCCTTTTCGAGCTTCCGGCGGCGGTCGTAGTAGCCCGTGGGGTAATGGGCGAATCCGAAATTGAACTCGCCCGTCCAGTGGCGCTGGGCCCAGGGCGTCGGCCCCGCCTTGGCGCCCGAGGCGGCACTGGCGGTGAGGTCGGCCGCCACCTTTGCCGGCATGCCTTTGAGAACCTCGTCGGTGGGCACGTCGACGAGGTAAGCCGCCTCGTCGGTGATCAGCGAGCCGGCGGTGTTGCGGTGCGGGTAGCCCCATTGGTCGTGGGCGGAGTCGAAGGAGGTGCGCGGGCTGAAGTGCGACGGGCCGATCAATTCGCCGCCGGGCTCGGGCAAGGCGAGATGGGCCTTGAGGCGGTAGGCGCGGGTGACGGCGTCGACGACGAAGTCCCAGCGCGTCGCGAGGGCGGACCAGTCGGCGAAGTAGAAGCTGATCCCGTTGTAGGAGGCGTCGTAGCCCTGGATGTCGACCCAATAGCCCGTGCGGCTGAAGTGGGCGGGGTCGGTGTAGAGGTTGCGGGCGTAGGCCTCGGCGATCCGCTTGATCTCCGGGTCCTTGCTCGCCTGGTCGATGTAGCCCAGCGAGACGGAGGAGAAGAGGTCCATGTCGGTCATCAGCGAGGTCGGCCCCCAGGCGTTGAGCCGGCGGACCATCTTGTTGAGACCTGTTTCATAGGCTTTGCGGGCGTCGGGTGGGAGGGCGTCGCGGCATTGCAGGTAGGCGTAGCCCAGCCAGATGAGCGTGCCGCCGAGGCAGTCGGAGTGGCTGCTGCGCCCCTCGCGGATGCCGGTCTGCAGGCCGTAGGGGACCCAGTCCTTCCCGGGGCTGCGCTCGTCGAGACCGTCGGTCATGATGAGGTCGACGATGGCGGTCGCGAGCGCGCGGCGCTTGAGGCCGAGCGAGCCGCGGTAGGGGTTCATCGGGTCGTCCCAGCCCGCCAGCCAGGCGAGCGTGAGGGCGTCGGCGGGCGGGCGCATGACCGACTTCTCGCCCTCGATCGCGGCGAGGGTGAAGCCCGAGGTCGGCGACGAGGCTCCGCCGATCGGGGGGAGATGCTGCGAGAGGACCCACAGCCGGCAGAGGCCGTCGTTGTCGATGTTCGCTGCGGGCACGACGAAAGGGCGCTGCTCGACGGCGTAGTCGCCCTCGGTGAGCGAGCCGAGGTAGGCGCGCAGGGCACGCTGGTAGTCGTGGTCCTGGGGCAGGCGGTTTTGCGGGATGGGGTTCGGGGCAGCCGTCGGCGCGGCGGCGACGGCTGGCGTGCCGGCGGGTTGAGGGGCTTTGGCCACAGGCTCCGCGCGAGGTCGTTCCGGAGGCGGTGAACAAGCGCTGACGAGCCCCACCACGCCCGCGACGGTGCAGACGAACTTCCATGATCGCCGCATTTCATCCCTTTCCGTGGGCGCTTCGGCTTCCCGGCCTTCACCCCTCGCCGTCACAACGATTGACTGCGATATCCGGCTCGAATTACCCTTCCCCATGTTACCCTTGATGCCATGTTCAACCGACGCCGTTTCCTCCAGACTCTCGCGGGACTCACCTCCGGAATCGTGCTGAAGAACGCGATGGGGCAGACCGCCTCCACCACCGCACCCGCCGGCGCGGCGACATCGCCCGGCTCCGCGGCCCCCAAGGAATCGGACGCGTTGGGCAAGCTCCTCCCACAGCGCCGCCTGGGGCGCACGGGAAAGTGGGTGACCATGCTCGGGCTGGGTGGCGCCCACGTCGGCCAGCAGAACGAGCGCGACGCCCAGGCGACCATCGAGGCCGCGATCGCCGGCGGCGTGCGCTACTTCGACACCGCCGAGGCCTACAACGGCAGCGAGCCCTACTACGGGCGGTTCCTCACCCCCAAGTTCCGCGAGCACATCTTCCTGGCGACCAAGAGCTCAGCCGTCGACGCCAAGACCGCCCGCGAGCACCTCGCCGGCTCGCTCGACCGGCTCAAGACCGACCACCTCGACCTCTGGCAGATGCACGCGATGAAGAACGTCGCCGACGTCGACGCCCGCCTGCTCAACGGCGTGCTCGACGTCTTCCTCGAGGCCCGTGACAAGGGCAAGGTCCGCCACCTGGGTTTCTCGGGCCACTACCACCCCGACACGCACCGCCACCTCATCACCCTCATGGCCGAGCGCCCCGAGGCCCTGCAGACCTGTCTCCTGCCGATCAACGTCATCGACCCGCGCTACTTGAGCTTCATCGACGGCGTGCTCCCGCTGTTGGTCAAGCACAACTTCGGCGTCGTCGCCATGAAGTCGCTCGGCAGCGGCACGTTCTTCCACCCGCACGCCTTCGGCGGGGCGGCGACGCCGACTCGCCTCGTGCCCGACCGCGTGAGCGTCCGCGACGCGGTCCACTTCACTTGGTCGATGCCCGTGGCCGTCATGCTCAGCGGCCCGCAGAAGCCGGCGGAGTTCGAGGAGATGATCGGCTTCGCCCGGGAGTTCACCGGGATGGACGAGGCCCGCCGCAAGGCCCTGATCGAGAAGGCGGCCGACTGCGCCGGCACGACGCTCGAGACCTACAAGCAGCCGCACGCCTAGCCCACCCCGATCCCCACCATGAAGATCAGCCTCTCCACGGACTACGGCTCGCCCCACCATTGGCGACGGCTCGTCGAGTTCGCCGCGACCCACGGCGTCGAGCGCCTCGTCTACTGGGGCGACTCCTCGACACTGCGCTTTGGCCCGCCTTACCTTTACGAGAAATACGGCGACCTGCTCGGCCCGGAGCTGCGCGCCAAGGTGCAGATCATCCGCGCCAACATGGGCTACGCGGCCGCGCTCGCCCGCGACGCGGGGATCGACTTCTGGTTCTGCTACCAGGTCCTCGTGCCCCCGCCGCTCGACGCCCTGCGCGCCCTCCACCCCGACTGGTTCACACCTCGAGGCGAGCCGGACCTGTCTCGCGAGGAGTGGTACACGCTCCTGCGCGACCAGCTCAACGAACTGCGGGCCACGGCCCCGACGCTTGCGGGCGTCGAGATGTGGATCATGGAGGCCGCGAAGGTCGTCGTCGACAACCTCAAGGACCAGCGCATCGGGCTCGAGGAGATCTGCGTGCGGATCGTCGACACGGTGCATGACGAATGCCGCCGGCTGGGCCTCTCGCTCGGGCTCGACCTGCACGTCGCGGCGGGGAACCCGCTGATGGACCGCGCCCTGCTTGCGGCGGGGCGGCGGCACCCCGACATCCTCTTCAGCGCCGACAACGTCATCGGCGACTTCCATCTCCACTGGCCCTTCAACCCGCGCCTGCGCGAGGCCGCCCGGACCAACCCCGTCGCCGTCCACTTCGACCTCAATGGCGAATACTGGGGGCGGAACATGGTGCCCACCTGTGCCCTCGACCAATACGCCCGCCACATCGAGGAGGCGCGGAAGCTGGGCGTGGTCTACCTCGACGGCCGCTGCGCCACCGCCCACGACTCATGGTCGCCCTATGTGAACGTGCTCCCGTCCCGCAGGGCGTTCTACCCCGCGCTGGCGGAGATCGAGCCGGGCAAGCCGCTCCCGCGGAACATCGAGGTCTGCTGCGTCGACACGCTGGGCGGCTTCAACGCGCGGTTCTTCTGCGCCCGGGCCCGCGACGCCGGCGCCGATTCCGCACAGACGCTGCGTGATTTCCTGCGGGCCGAGTTCGGCCCCTCGGCGGAGGCGCTCGCGCCGATCCTCATCGACGTCGAGCGGCTCGCGCTATCGCTCTATTACGCCGACAAGCACTGCTTCATCGTCCACACCGTCCTGATGGAGCCGGCCCTGGTGCCCAAGCTCCTGCTGGCGGAGCACCTGCTCGCGCCGGCGGGCGAGCGGTTCCCGCCCGAGGCCGCAGGCGACATGGCCTGGCTCCTGCCCCCGGGCCACCGGGCCGCGGGGGCGATGGCGATGATCGAGGAGAAGCGGGCCGCGGTCGCATATGCGGGGGACTTGCTCGCCCGGGCTGACCTCGCGACTGCGGTCCTCGCGCCCGACGACCGCCGGTTCATCCTGTCGCAGTTCGAGGACCTCGAGTTCCTCGCCCGCTTCGCCGCGGCCCTGCTCGAGGCCCAGGCCCACTTCTACCACCTCGTGCACGGGAAGCGCCAAGGCCCGATCCCTGACGCGGCGCGGCTGACGGAACTGCTCGCGTCGATGCGCCGGCTGGCGATGGAGTGGGAGGGGCGCTACGCCGACGGGCGCTACCACCTGGCCCATTGGCTGCGCGTCTGGGCGGAGAAGATCGAACTTGAGGCCGTGAAGGGGTGAGGCCAAAGAAAACGCCCCCGATGCGTGCGATGCACCGGGGGCGGCGGGGAGAAGTTTTGCGAATCCCGTCACTCGGCAAAGGCCTGCCGATCACGGGTTGCAAGGCATCAGGCCTTGGCCGTGCGGCGCCGGGCGACGCCCGAGAGGCCGGCGATGCCCATGGTCACGAGGCCCATCCAGGCGGCAGCCGGAACGGGGACAGCCGAGACCGTGTCAGGCGTGGCGACCCAGTTGGTGAAGTCGGTCGCGTCGGCTGCGGCGTCGGTGCCGAAGCCGGTGTTCCAGGCGGTGTTCGCGCCGAGGCCACCCGCGACGCCGTCCTTGGTGTAGAAGTCGCCCCAAACCGGCGCGCGGTCGGTCACGAGGGTGTAGGTGGCGCCCGGGTCCTTGGTGTGGGTCAGACCATCCTCGCGCGTCTGCCCACGCGGGGCTTCGATGATCGTGGCGTCCACCAGCGTCCCCTC
>JAPLMQ010000063.1 GCA_026386955.1 Planctomycetota bacterium | reverse complement strand
GGCGATCAGCTTCCCCGCCTTGTCGAACTCGCGGAGGAGCGAGAGCACCTTCGGGTCGCGCCTCAGCTTGTCGGGCATCCACCCGCCCGCGGCGACGACGCCGTGGAAATCGCCCGACTCCATGTCGGCGATCTTCGCGTCGCTCTTGCAGGGGTAGCCGTTCTTCCCGCTGTAGACCTTCCCGGCCTCGGCCCCGGCGACGGTCACGCCCGCCCCGGCCTCGATGAATCGCAGTTTGGGGTACCAGAGTTCGAGGTCCTCGTAGTCGTCGCCGACGAAGATGAGGATGTGCTTGCCTTTGAGGGTGGACATGGGGATGTTTCCAAAGTGATGAAGCGAATGCAGGACCGCGACAAATCCATTTTACGCCCCGGCAGGCGATGCATTGTTAGCCGGAAGCGCAAGCGACGGGACGGGGGTCGCCCAATCCACAGCCGCGCCCGCTCATCCATCACCGTCCAAGATCACGCTCCTTGAATTCCCGCAGCGGATGATTCTGGCAATCGCGGACATACGAGACCGCCATCTCGACCGCCTCCTCGTAGTCCAGATACACATCCCACCCGCGCTGCGTCCACCATTCCTCCCGCGGGCTTGATCCTGCCGCCTCCTCCTGTTCGTCGAGCCTGCGTGTGCACCACGCCTTGAATTGCTCGCGCGGCACGTCGATCGGCCGGCCCGGCGCGACGACCACGACATGCACATGGTTGGTCCGGCAGTTCACCGCCAAAAGCGCCCAATTCCGTATCACGCAATGGTCGGCGATGGTCTTCTCGATGAGCGCTCGCCGCTCTGGATCGAGCCAAATGGCGTCGTCCCGCATCCGCAGCGCCGATTCGAATCGCAGCAGGTGGTCGGGCGAGCGCAGCCGGCCATGGGTGAACCAGCCTCGGCCGTCGCCGGGCAGCCAGGTGCCGTAGGTCGTCCACGTGGTGAAGATGGCGCTGGGCATGACGGTGCGGAAAGAAAGTTGATTGGGCGCGAATGGGCAGGGCGGGCCTGGCTTTGGATTGGTCGACCCCCGTCCCGTCGCTTGCGCTTCCGGCTAACAATGCAAATCACTCCCTCACCATCAACTCCGGCCTGCTCTTCGAATACAGCAACGGATTCTGGTCATTCCAATCCAGCACGTCGCCGACCTTCAGCCTCGCCATCTGCTCGCGGGTCAAGATGTTCTGCTGCCCGTTGAAGGTGCAGCCATCCGGCATGTAGGCGCAGGTCATCGCCCGGCGCCAGCCCTTGGTCATGTTCGCCGCGGCCCCGTGGGCGAGCAGGCCGTTGTGGAACGAGCAGTCGCCCGCCTTCATCGGCGCCGCCACGGAGTCGATCTTCGCCCACAGCGGATAGGTCTTGAAGATCGCGTTCATGTTCGCCCCGATGCCGGGGTTCACGCCCGTGGCGTTCTTGTGCGTGCCCGGCAGGAAATAAAGGCAGCCGTTCTGGAGCGTGGCGTCGTCGAGGGCGACCCAGATGCTGAGCGAATCAGGCGAGGTGAAGGACCAGTAGGGGTTGTCGAGGTGCCAGCTCGTGGGGTTGTCCCACGGGCGCTTGATGAGGGCTTGGTCGTGCCAGATGCGGATGCCGTCGACGCCCGCGAGCTCCGTCGCCATCTTCCCGAGGCGCGGGTCGATCATCAGTTTGCGGACCTTGTCGTTGCTCTTCCAAAGGTTGAGGCTCTGGATGAAGACGTTGCCGTAGTAATCCTCGGGCGGGGGGGCTCCACCCGAGTTCGGATCGGTGCTTGCGCGGAGCTGGCCGCGGCCGCCCACGGCGTCGTCGACGGCCTCGCGCCACGCGGCGAGCTCGCCCGCGTCGAGGAACCCGGGGATGACGACGAACCCGTTCTCGCGGTACGAGGCGATCTGCGCGGCGGAGAGGTCGGACTTCAAGCGGTGGCCTTTCTCTTGTTGGCCGGAAGCGCAAGCGACGGGACAGGGGTCCATCAAATTACTGCCGGGCCGAAGATCGCGGAAACGGGGCGTGTCACAGGCGATCGGAAGGTTCTTGTGATGGCGATCCAGGCGGTGAACTGGAGGACCCCCGTCCCGTCGCTTGCGCTTCCGGCTAACAAGACCCGCGAGTCCGGCGCATCGCGCCCCCTCACGCCCCCGCCGCCTGCGCCTTCGCCGCCTTCTGCTGCGCGAAATAATCCACCGCGACGCTCACCGTCGGCTTCTTGCTCCGCGACCAGACCAGCGGGTTGAACCGGTCGTCCTCCAGCGGGTCGCCGATCTTCAGCTTCTCGAACCGGTCGCGCGGGATGATGTTCTGCTTCCCGTTGAACGTGCTCCCGTCGGGCATGAAGGCGCAGGTCATCGCCCTGCGGAAGCCCGGCGTCATGTTCGCATGCGCCCCGTGCGCGGTCAGCCCGTTGTGGAACGAGCACGACCCCGCCTTCATCGGCGCCGCCACCGACTTGAACTTCGACCACTGCGGATAGGTCTTGAAGAGGGCCGCCATGTCCGCCCCGATGCCCACCGCGTCGAACGTCGCGAGCTTCTGCGTCCCGGGGAGGAAGAAGAGGCAGCCGTTCTCCAGCGTGGCGTCGTCGAGGGCGACCCAGATGCTGATCGAGTGCTTCGAGCTGAAGGACCAGTAGGGGTTGTCGATGTGCCAGCTGGTGGGGTTGGCCCACGGGGCCTTGATGAGCGTCTGGTCGTGCCAGACGCGGATGCCGTCGATGCCTTCGAGCGCACAGCACATTTGGCCGATCTCGGGGCTGAGGACCATCGAGGCCCAGGCGGGGTTGTCCTGCCAGAGGTTGACGCGCTGGATGAAGACGCGGTCGTAGTACTGGTCGCTGTTGTCCTTGACGACGTCGACGCCCAGGATGCGCTCGTTCCCGCGCTTCTTGAGTGAGGCGTCGAGCACGGCCCGCCACTGCTCGAGCTCCGCGGGGCTGAGGAAGTCCTCCTGCGTGACGTAGCCGTTCTCGCGGAAGGAGGCGATCTGCTCGGGGGTGAGTTGGGTCTTCATGGGCGGCCTTTCAAGTCACGGGGCAGCGCCGGGGCGCGGCCATTGGTTCGGAGTTCCGCCTTCAGGCGGTCTTCTCTGGGTTGGCCGGAAGCGCAGGCGACGGGACGGGATTCTCCATGGACGATGATACCCGCAGGCTGAATCAGAGCCGGACAGGCTCTGTTGCGACCCCGTGAGTTTCCAAGGGCGTGCCACATCGCAGCCGAAGGCTGCTATGTGCCGGTCAACCGGAAGCGCCGAGGTTTCGGGGTCTTTGGGTCCACGCCCACCGGCGGCAGCGGGGAGAAACGCCTCGCGAATCTTGGCTCAACTGTTCACTCGCACATAGCAGCCTTCGGCTGCGATGTGGCACGGTCCAACGTCGATTGAGCATCGCAACAGAGCCAGACGGACACTGGGTGTCCGAAATCAAGGCAAGGCGGTACCCCGCCGCGCGAAGTGCAGGCCTCGCGGCGTCGATCCGCATGACACATCCGCGTAGGGTGGGTTGAGCGGTATTCCGCGAAGCCCACCGTTTGGGCGTCCGGCGTCCGTGCGCGGCCCGGGTTGTCGTGCGCGGAATCGGTGGGCTTCGCGTAATACCGCTCAACCCACCCTACAAGACAAGGATTCGCGCGGCGGGGTACCGCCTCGCCTTGACTCCGGCGACACAGTCGCCGGCTCTGATCAGATGGAGCATTTCCTTCGCGGGCCGACGGCGATCACCGCGCGGTACACTCGCCCACCCCGTCCGGGACCTCCATCCCCCGGCCGACCTCCACATCGGAGCCCGTCGTTGATCGACACCACCCTGCAATACTCAAGCAGCTTCGACGGCGTCGGACCGCTGCTCGCCGACGTGCGCTGCCTGCGCAACGGCGTCAAAAAGCCGGTGCTGCTCATCATGCACGGCTACGCCGGCGACCGCAGGGCCTGCCGGCTCGATCTCGAGGAACTGGGCCGGCGGAACGTCGTCGCCGTCACGCCCGACATGCGCGGGCGCGGCGGGAGCGCGGGCGTCTGGGACTCGGGCGGGATCGACGTCCACGACGCGGTCGACGCCGCCCTCGCCACCATCCGCGAGTTCCCCGAGGAGGCCGACGCCTCCAACATCAATATCGTCGGCTACTCCGGAGGCGGGGGGATCGCCATCGCCGCCGGCTGCCGCTTCCCCGACCTCTTCAACACCGCCGTGAGCTTCTTCGGCATCCCCGACTACGCCGGCTGGTGGCGGAACAACACGCGCCCCGACTGCATGGAGACCATGAGGCAGGTCATCGGCACGCCCGACGACCAGCTGGAGAACTACGAGGCGCGGGACATGATCCCCGCGGCGCGGAACGCGATGAAGACGCGCTGGTGGTTCCTATGGGATTCCGAGGAGACGATGTGCCCGATCTCGTGTGTGGAGGAGTGGATGAAGGCCTTCGCAACCGGGGGCGGGGATGGGGGCGGGGGCGGGAAGGGGTGCAAGCGGAGCGTCACGACGCCGAAGGACGCGATCCGCTGGATTCATAACTACCGCGCGGGCAACCGCCAGCTTACCTTGGCCGATGATCTGTACCTGCCCGACGTCCTCGCGGGCCCCGTGGACGGCGGACTGAAGCTGCCGCCCGCGGGCGAGCTCGTCGTGCCGGGCCACCTCGTCACGCGCCATTTCCGCGTGGTCGTCGCCGACGGGACGCGTGGCGCGGTCCGCATCCGGTACAAACTCGATTCAGGCAAGCCCAGCGTCGAAGTGATCGACAACCCGCGTGGCCTGCCCGTCGCGATCCATTACGATTCCCCCACGGCGAAGTTGGGGCTTCGCGGTTGACCCAAACCTCGCCGAACCCGAGGGCCAAATGTTGTGGTCAATTACATGTCAAGGCCTTGCCGCTTGATCCTTCCTGTCGCCGCCCCCCAGCCCCGCCTTGCCGGTACAACGATCCATCATGATGAAACCGAGTGGGATCGGAACCCATGAACAGTAGCCCATCGCCCAACGCGCCCCAACCAATGCATTTCGTCTTTATCGCTCTCGTTGTCGGAATCGAGTTGGGCAACTGGTTCATCCCTTCGCCATGGGGATCAGGATTCGCGATCCTGCACTATTTGGCGTACTACATCATGGCTTTGAGCCTTTTCATGGCATGGGTGGTTCGTTGGGCTGACGCCGTTGACAAGAGTCGGGCAACGGCCCGCTCGCGTGAGGGAGATGCATGAGCCTTCTGGAAAACCCTGCGTCCCAAGCCCACGGATCGCGACGGTACGCCGGAGCGTTCCGTGGGGTTTCGCACACGGTTGACGGCCTGGTAAGCCCCTGCTTCAAACCATGCGGCCATGGTGGCCCGTGAGCCCAACCCCGCCGAACGCGATGGAGTACCGTCGCGATCAGCGGGCTTGTCTCTTCGTCCTCTCTCCTCTCCACTTTCTATCATCTACATCCCTGACTCCCGAACCCCGTCCACACCCACCCGGAGACCCGTCCGATGAACGACCGCCAGTCCCGCCAGATCTTCGACGCCCTTGACTCCTTCAAGATCGAGTTGCCCAGTTGGGGCTTCGCCGACACCGGCACGCGGTTCGGCAAGTTCTTCCAGCCCGCCTCGGCGATCGACCTCGAGGACAAGCTCCACGACGCCGGGCTGGTCAACAAGCTCACCGCCGCCTGCCCGACCGTCGCCGTCCACGTCCTCTGGGACTTCAAGGCCGGCGTCGACCCCAAGCAGACCGCGAAGATCGCCAAGAAGCACGGCGTGAAGATCGGCGCCATCAACCCCAACGTCTTCCAGGACCAGCTCTACAAGCTCGGCTCCTTCTGCTCCCCCAACGCCAAGGCCCGCGACCTGGCGATGCGCCACACGCTCGACAGCGTCGCCATCGGCAAGGCCGTCGGCTCCAACCTGCTCTCCATGTGGCTCGCCGACGGGACCAACTACCCCGGGCAGGACTCCATCCGCGCCCGCTGGCAGCTCCTCGTCGCCGCCTTCAAGAAGGTCCACGACGCGATGCCCAAGGGCATGACGCTGCTGGTGGAGTACAAGCCCTTTGAGCCGGCCTTCTATCACACCGACATCCAGGACTGGGGCGCCGCCTACCTGCTCGCGAAGCACTCGGGCAAGAACGCCCGCGTGCTGGTCGACACCGGTCACCACCTGCAGGGCTGCAACATCGAGCAGATCGTGACGCTCCTGCTCCACGAGAACATGCTCGGCGGGTTCCACTTCAACGACCGCAAGTACGCCGACGACGACCTCACGCTCAGCTCGATCGACCCCTACGCCGTCTTCCGCATCTTCGACCAGATCGCCCAATACACCTTCGACACGGGCAAGGACCCCAAGCTCGCGTACATGATCGACCAGTCGCACAACTTGAAGCCCAAGCTCGAGGCGATGGTGCAGACGGTGACGATGGCGCAGGATTTGTTTGCCAAGGCGGCGATCGTCGACCGCAAGGCGCTGGCCTCGGCCCAGAAGGCGGGGGACATCGTCGCCGGCGAGCGCTGCCTGCGCGACGCCTTCGAGACCGATGTCCGTCCCGTGGTCGCCAAGTGGCGCAAGGGCAAGGGCATCGCGGGCGACCCGATCATCGCGCTGCGCAAGAGCGGCGTGATCGCGCAGCTCGGCGCGGAGCGGACGGCGAAGCGCAAGGCGCTCGGCATGGTCCAGGGCGGCAGCTACGCCTGAGACGGATTCGCGCGATGTGCGACGCGCGATCGCACGCATCGTCGCGCATTCGCGCTCGAATCCTCATTCGACCCCAAAGCCCAGGCACTGCGTGCCTGGGTTTTTCTTTTCCGCGTTCTTTGGACCATATCCTCGCACACGCGAAATCAACCCAAAGTCGGACGGATCAAACGCTCGCTGGACTCAATCGAGGGCTGAACGGCGATCCGGAGCCGGTTTCCCAAGGAGGTGGAACCGGCCCGACCAATACGACCTCAGACCGGGCCGGCGCCGAGACCGGCGTCAGACGTCGGCGTCACGTCGGCGGAAGGAATTAAGGACAATTTCGGGCAGGCCACCCTCGTTTTCAGGCGAAAAACGCGGGTGGAATCCCACCCAATTTTTTTCGCCGCGCCTTAAAACAAGGAGTTGCGAGCGGCCCAAACGCGGTTTGTCCGGATTTGGCCGGACACTTGTGCGGGTCTTACAGGAGGCGCGTTCTTTTTTGGTAAAACCACCAGCCTCCCTTTCGTACCCCCACCCCGAACCGAAATTCCTCCCATGTTGATCCGACCACTCCTCACCCTCGCGCTCCTCTTCGCGCTCCTCTCGGGATGCTCCACCATGCCCCATGACTTCCACGTCGCATCGACCGGCAACGACCAGAACCCCGGCACGCAGGACAAGCCCTTCGCCACCTTCGAGCGGGCACGCGACGCCGTGCGCCAAGCGCGGCGCGAGGCCAAGCAGGTCATCGCGGGCGGCAACACCGTCTGGATCGCGGGCGGGACCTACACCCGCACCGCGACCTTCGAACTCGGCGAGGCCGATTCGGGCAGCGCCGCCGGCCCGATCGTCTACCGCGCGATGCCCGGCGCGGAGGTCCGCGTCATGGGCGGCCGATCGCTCGCGACGTGGACGCCCATCGACGATTCCGCGGTCCTCGATCGCCTCGACCCTGCCGCCCGAACCCACGTTTTGCAGGCTGATTTGAAGGCTTTGGGCGTGGGCGAGCTGGGCCCGATGCTGTCGCGCGGCTTCGCCCGCGGCTCGCAGCCCGCCGGCGTCGAGCTCTTCTTCAACCAGCAGCCCATGACCGTCGCCCGCTGGCCCAACAACGACTGGGTCACCATCGCCTCGGTCCCCGCCGCCACCGCCGGCAAGGACGACCACGGCTCGGCGATGGGCAAGCTCGAGGGCGGCTTCCACTTCGCAGGCGACCGCCCCAAGCGCTGGGCCAAGAGCGACGACATCTGGGTCCACGGCTACTGGGCCTACGATTGGGCCAACTCCTACGAGCGCGTCGACGTGCTCGACACGGAGACCCATTTCATCAAGACCCACGAGCCCTACGGGCTCTACGGCTACATGGCGAGGCAACGCTTCTACTTCCTCAACGTGCTCGAGGAGCTCGACGCCCCCGGCGAGTACTACGTCGACCGCGCCCGCGGGCGCATCTACTTCTGGCCCCCCGCGCCGATCAAGGGCGCGGAGATCACCGCCTCGCTCTTGGACAAGCCGTTGGTGCGGCTCCACGGCGCGTCGCACGTCGTCTTCCGCGGCATCACCTTCGAGTGCTCCCGCGCCGGGGCCGTCGAGATCCACGACGGTTCGCACGACCTCGTCGCCGGCTGCATCTTCCGCGACCTGGGCAACGCCCCGGTGGTCATCACCGGCGGCGCCCAGCACGGTGTGCGCTCCTGCGACTTCCACCACCTCGGCGACGGCGGCGTCAAGATCACCGGCGGCGACCGCGCCACCCTCGTGCCCTGCAACCACTTCGTCGAGAACTGCCACTTCCACCACCTCGCCATCTGGTCCCGCTGCTACCACCCGGCGGTGCTCGCCCAGGGCGTGGGCATCCGCGTCGCCCACAACCTCATCCACGACCACCCGCACTGCGCCATCCTCTACCAGGGCAACGACATCACCGTCGAGCACAACGAGATCTACCGCGTCTGCAACGAGACCGGCGACGTCGGCGCGATCTACACCGGCCGCGACTTCACCGCCCGCGGCAACCACGTCCAATACAATTTCATCCACCACACCGGCGGCGTGGGCATGGGCTCCATGGCGGTCTACCTCGACGACTGCGTCTCGGGCCAGGAGATCCTCGGCAACGTCTTCTACAAGACCCAGCGGGCCGCCTTCATCGGCGGCGGGCGCGACAACCACACGGTCAACAACCTCTTCGTCGAGTGCCAGCCCGCGGTGATGATCGACGGCCGCGGAGTCAGCCCCGCGCCGGTCTGGCACAACATGGTCTTCGACTTCATGCGGAAGCTGTACGACAAGGCCAAGCCGCACGAGCCGCCCTACAGCACGCGCTACCCCGATCTGACGCAGCTCGACCCGCTCTTCGCCGCGGGGGTGGGCGTGCCGCCCACGGGCACGCAGGTGCTGCGCAACATCAGCGTGGGCGGGCAGTGGTTGGTCATCCACTGGGGCGCGGAGAAGAAGGACGTGGAGGACCGCGACAACCTCGTCACGGCCGACCCCGGCTTCGTCGACGCCGATTACGCCCACAGCCTCGACTTCCGCCTGCGCGACGACTCGCCGGCCTTCAAGCACGGCTTCGTCCGCATCCCGACGGAGAAGATCGGGCTGGAGATCGACCAGGACCGCGTGGCCCGCCCGCGCGTGCTCAGCCGGCTCGACGTCGTGCCCGACCCCAAGGAGCCGCTGGGGGCGATCGTGCGGCTGACGGTGCGCAACACCGGCGAGACGCGCTGGGCGGGGCGCGTGGAGATCCACGCCAAGCCGGTGAACCGCGCCGCGTGGGCCGGCGGGAAGCCGCCGGTGTTCGATTGCGCGCTCGCGCCGGGCCAGAGCGCGACGCAGGAGTTCCGCTGCGGGATGGTCCCCGGCTCGATGCAGTTCGAGGCCGGTTCCGACGCGCCCGGCCTGCGCCCGACCTGGCAGCCGTTCAACCCGCCCCAGCCGGTGAAGCGCGTCTCGTCGGGCATCGCGCCCGATGCCGCCCCCACGGCCCTCAAGGGGCAGCCCGCCTGGCCGATC
>JAPLMQ010000008.1 GCA_026386955.1 Planctomycetota bacterium | reverse complement strand
AGACCTGCCCATGTATTGGCACGTCGTCGGCCGGCCCGCCCGCGCGACCAATCCCAATTTCCTCCGTCCGCCGCTGCACGCGGAGTTGATCACCCGCCCGGGCTACCCGACCTACAACACCGTCAAGTTCGACACGCGCTTCAAGACCAGCGGCGACTACAGCCTCTACCTCGGGCTCGAGGGCGGCAACGCCGGGGCCTTCCTCGAGATGGGCTCCATCCCCGCGGTGCCCGAGGCCGACTACCTCATCACCGCCTCGGTGCGCACGACGCACTTGAAGCGGGCCCGGGCCCGCATCCTGGGCTTCTTCGTCGACAACCAGGGCAAGCGGATCGAGGCCTCGGTCGCCTCCTCCGGGCCGATCAACACCGACGAGCAGTGGACCTCCGTCACGCTGCGCCTCTCGGGGCAGTTCAACGACGCGGCCTGGCTCGGGCTCGACCTGGAGCTCAACCAGCCCTCGATCGCCGAGACGATGATCCTGGGCAAGCACGCGATCCAGTACCAGGAGGTCAAGGGCGGGGCGTGGTTCGACGACGTGACGGTCACGCAGTTGCCCCGCCTGCGGGTCTCGACCCAGTCGCCCAACAACGTCATCCGCATGCCCGACCAGCCGCGGCTGTCGGTCGACGTGCATGACCTGACCGGTCGCTCGTTGGTGGCCGACTTCCGCGTCTTCGACATCGACCGCAAGCAAGTGGCGGCGGGGCGGCAGGCAGTGGGCGACGGTGCTCCGCTGAGCTGGACCTGGCTGCCGCCGCTGGAGCGCGCGGGCTGGTACCTCTACGACCTCGCGGTGACCGATCCCTCCGGGCAGGCCGTGACCGAGACCGCGAACGCCCGGCTGTGGGGCGCGTTCCTCTGGCTCGGGCCCGACTCGCAGGTGCAGGTGCGCGACTCCGACCGCTTCGCCCTCGTGGCCCAGGGGTCGGACGACGCCGAGATGGAATTGCTCCCGGGGCTGCTCGACAGCGTCGGGCTCGACACGCTGGTGCTCAACGCGTTCGACGGCGCGCCCGGGTTGGCGGCGCAGGACGACCGCATGGCGATGCTCGACCGCGTGCTGCAGACGCTGCAATCGCGCGGGCGTCAGGTCACGCTCGACCTCGCCCCGCTCCCGCGCGACCTGCTCTCCGCCGACGCCGAGCCGCTGAGCGTGCTAGGCCCGCTGGGTCGCCCGGCCCGCGGGTGGCTGCCCTACATGGCTCCGCTGTTGCTCCGCCAAGGGCAGCGCGTGCGCAACTGGCAGCTCGGCCCCGCCGGCGCGGCGGAGCCCTTCGACCATCCGCAGCTCGTGCCCACCCTCGCGGGCATCGCGCAGGAGCTGCACGACCTCGCGCCCCAGCCGCAGATCGTCGTCCCCTGGCGCATCGACCACATCCGCCGCCCCGGGCTGCCCGCGGGCGTGCAACTGGCGATGGAGGTCCCCGAGTCGATCCCCGCGGAGCGCATCCGCGAATACCTCGCCCCTTGGCAGACCGGGACGCCGGCCTCGTGCTTCCTGCATTTCCGTGAGCCGCCCGCCAACGCCGTCAGCCAGGCGTCGCGCGTGGAGGACCTGAGCCTGCGCATGGTGCACGCATGGGAGGCGGGCGTGGCGGGGATGGCGATCAATCGGCCGTGGACGCGCGGGTCGGACTCCCGCGCAAGCCTGATGCCCGACCCGCTGCTGGGCGCGTTCGCGTCGGTTTCGCACCGCCTCGCGGGGCGGCACGCGGTGGGGCGGCTGCCGCTGGGCGAGGGGCTGGAGGCGATCATCTTCGACGGCCCCGCGGGCGGGATGATCGCCGCGTGGAACCGCTCCGCCCCGGAGGCCCGCGCGAAGGTCGACCTCTACATGGGCGTCGAGCCGGTGGCGATCGACATCTGGGGCAACCGCACGAAGCTGCCGACGGTCAACGGAAGGCAGCAGCACCAACTGACGCGCACGCCGGTCTTCTTCGAGGGGATCGACCCGCAGCTCGCGCTCTTCCGCGCGGCGTTCAAGATCGAGCCGGCCTTCATCGAATCGACGCAGATCGTGCACGAGGGGGTGATGACGATCTCGAATCCCTTCGCCCGGACGATCAGCGGCTATGTGCAGGTGACCGACCCGGCCGACTGGCGGATCGACCCCCGCCGCAGCCACTTCGCGATCGCCGCGGGGCAGACCACGACGATCCCGATGCACCTGTCGTTCCCCGTCTCGGAGCCGGCGGGGCACAAGCGATTGGTGGCGCGGTTCGACTTCACGGCCGACCAGCGCTACCAGGTCGACCTCAACGCGGGGCTGGAGCTGGGGCTGCGGAACGTCGACTTCGACGCGAGCCTGGCGCTGGTGCCCGACCCGGAGACGGGCAAGACCGACGTGGTGGTGACGCAGTTGATCGCGAACACCGGCTCGCGCCCGCTCTCGCTCTACGCTTTCGCGACGCTGCCGGGCCACCCCAGGCAGGAGCGCGTGGTGTCGAGGCTCGAGCCTGGGCAGTCGATCGTGAGGCGGTTCCGCTTCGCCGACGCGGCGGAGAGCCTCAAGCAGTCGCCGCTGCGCGTGGGCCTGCGCGAGACGGAGGGGCCGGCGATGCTCACGCGCACGCTGCGGTTCGAGGGGGAGTGAGGCTCGCTTCGCGGTTCACCAAATCGTCCATCCGCCGTCGACGCAGACGTTCTGCCCGGTCATGAATTTCCCCGCGTCGCTGCAGAGCAGGGCGACGGCACCCTTCACGTCGTCGGGCTGCCCCACGCGCCCCAGCGGGGCCTTCTCCGAGAGCCTGCGGTGGAACTCGTTGTCGGCCTGCTGCCAGGCGTGTGGGAAGGCGCCGGGGCTCAGGGCGTTGACGCGGATGCCGTGCGGCGAGAGGAAGCTCGCGAGGTAGCGCGTGAGCTGCAGGATGCCGCCCTTGGCCGCGTTGTAGCTCGCGGGGACGGCGTGGGGGTTGCCCTCGTAGAGCCGGTAGTCCGGGGCGATGTGGCCGTACATTGAGGCGGTGTTGAGCACCACGCCGCGGGTGGCCTTGAGGTACTCGAAGGCCTCCTTCACGGCGTAGAAGGGCGCGCTGAGCCCGATCTCGATGTTGGCGTTCCACTCCTCGTAGGTGATGGTCTCGAAGCGGTTCTTGTTGCCCGCGTAGGCGTTGTTGATCAGCACGTGCACGCCGCCGAGCTGGTCGGCGGCGGCCTTGAGGGCGTCGCGGATGCTCTCGGGCTGGCGGATGTCGCAGGCGAGGCCGACCGCGCGCACGCCGAACTCGCCGCGCAGGCGGGCGACGAGCTGCTCGCATGTGGCGGCGTTGGTCTCGGCGATGGCGATGTCGGCCCCGTTCTCGGCCAAGGCTTCGCACATCGACGTGCCCAGGTAGCCCGACCCGCCGGTGATGAAGACGGCTCGACCCTTGAGGTTGAACAGTTCGCGCAGGCTGGCCATGGGGGAGGACTCCGGGGGATGCGGTGGGTGCGGGACGACGGAGCGGGCATCATGGGCGACGGACGGGTGCGGGGCAAGATGGTGGCGGGAATGCAATGCTCCCAGCCGAGTCTTGAGCCGGTACACTGCCGCCCGTGACACGCGAAGGTTGATCGGCCCCGAGGTCCCATGCTCGTCTGCGACCCCCACAACATCCGCCTCGCGATGCTCGGCATGGTCGATGGCAACGGGCACCCGTACAGCTGGAGCGCGATCATCAACGGGCGCTACGACGCCGAGGCGATGGCCTCGTGCGGGTTCCCGATCATCGCCCAATACCTCGGCGCGCAGCCGCCCGAGGCGCTGGGCATCGCGGGCGCGAAGGTGACGCACGTCTGGTGCGACCAGCCCGGACAGGCCCGCAGCGTGGCCAAGGCCTCGTTCGTGCCCAACGTCGTCGAGCGGCCCACGGACGTCATCGGCCAGGTCGACGCGGTGGTCATCGCCACCGACATCGGCTCGGAGCACGTCGAGCGATGTCGCCCGTTCATCGAGGCGGGCCTGCCGATCTTCGTCGACAAGCCGATGGTCGACCGCGAGGAGGACCTGCGGCAATTCGTCGCGTGGCAGGCGAAGGGCCACCCGCTGATGTCGACGAGCTGCCTGCGCTACGCGCGCGAGTTCGCCGCCCTGCGCGGCCGGCTCGGCGAGGTGGGCGAGGTCCGCCTCATCACCTCGACCACGCCCAAGAGTTGGGAGCGCTACGGCATCCACGCCCTGGAGGCGGTCTACCCGTTCCTGCGCCCAGGCGGGTGGGAGTGGGTGACGCACAGCGGCTCGCCCGCGGCGGCGGTCGTGCACGCCCGGCATGGCGACGGCGTCGACGTCGTCTTCGCCGCGATCGACGACATGTACGCCGCGATGGGGCACGTCACGGTCTACGGCACGCGCGGCGTGATCTCCGCGGGGCTGACGGACCGGTTCAGCGCCTTCAAGTCGCAGTTGGAGGCGTTTGTGGGATATTTGCGCACGGGCGAGCTGCCGGTCCCGTTCGCCCACACGGTCGAGCTGATGACGTTGGTGATCGCCGGGCTGCGCAGCCGCGGGGAGGGTGGGAGGCGGGTGGCGTTGGACGAGATCCGGAGCGGAATTTGAGGCTGGCAGGGGGTTCGGCGTCCGTGGCGGTGTAAGGTCGGCGAGACATCCCCGACCTATAGTTGACGGATCCCTTATTGAAAGCCGCCCCCATGCGTTGGATCACCGCACTGAGCTTCGTGTTGAGCGTCTTGTTGATCGCACTCTCGACGTTGCCGGGCTGCTCGCGGGCGGAGACGCCCGCCTCGGCCGCCGGCAGCGGGCCTTCATCCGACAGGAGTCCCACCATGGTTCGTCTTCGAGTCTACGGGGCCGACGGGAAGCTCTCCCCCGCGCGCGACATGCCCAAGGTCGAGCTGAGCGACGCGGAGTGGAAGAAGCGCCTCACCCCCGAGCAATTCCGCATCACCCGCGGCAAGGGCACCGAGCAGGCCTTCTGCGGCGGGCTGCTCAACAACAAGGGCGAGGGGGTCTACGTCTGCGTCGACTGCAACCTGCCGCTCTACCGGTCCAACGCCAAGTTC
This sequence comes from Planctomycetota bacterium, assembly GCA_026386955.1. Classification (GTDB taxonomy): domain Bacteria; phylum Planctomycetota; class Phycisphaerae; order Phycisphaerales; family Phycisphaeraceae; genus JAPLMQ01. The sequence continues at coordinate 2,036 of JAPLMQ010000008.1, read as the reverse complement.
GAGTCCGGCACGGGCTGGCCGAGTTTTTATGAGCCCGTCGCCAAGGAGAACGTCCACGAGGAGGCCGACCGCACCTACGGCATGGTGCGAACCGAGATCCTCTGCGCCCGCTGCGACGCGCACCTGGGCCACGTCTTCGACGACGGCCCGCCCCCGACGGGGATGCGCCATTGCCTCAACTCCGAGTCGCTGAAGTTCGTGCCCAACGAGCAGCTCGCCTCGATCGCCGAGCCCGCGGGCGCGGCCACCGCGCCGGCCACGAAACCGGCGGCGACCGCGCCCGCCACCAAGCCGTCCGCCGCCTCGCCCCGGACCGGCTCGGCCCAGGCCGAGGTGGTCTTCGCCGGCGGCTGCTTCTGGTGCGTCGAGGCGGTCTTCGAGGAGCTCGAGGGCGTGAAGGAAGTGGTCAGCGGCTATGCCGGCGGTTCCGCCGCCACGGCGAACTACGAGGCCGTCTGCACCGGCGACACCGGCCACGCCGAGGCCGTGAAGATCGTCTACGACCCGAACAAGGTCTCCTACGAGCAACTGCTGAAGGTCCACTTCGCCACGCACGACCCGACCTCGCTCAACCGCCAGGGCAACGACGCGGGCACGCAGTACCGCTCGGCGATCTTCTACGCCAACGACCAGGAGCGGCAATTGGCGGCCGCCTTCATCGCCGACGTGACCGCGTCGAAGGCCTTCAACAAGCCGATCGTCACCACGCTCGAGCCCCTCAAGCAGTTCTTCCCCGCGGAGGCGTACCACCAGAACTTCGTCTGCCGCAACCCGAACCAGGGCTACGTGCGGGCGATCGCGCTGCCGAAGGTCGAGAAGGTGCGCGAGAAGTTCAAGGCGATGATCAAGGTCGGCGGCGAGAACCGGGCGCCTTGATCGCTCCCAAGGACAGGTCGCGAGCGCTTCGACAAACATCGCATACGACAGGCCGGGCAGGAATTCGAATCATGAGCCGCTGGATGCATGGCTTGGCGATGGCGTTGTCGATGCTGTTGGCCGGTACATCGTGGGCGGGCGTCGTCACGCTCGACCTCAACGGCTTCCCCAACGCCGTGGGGGCGGTGGTCAACGGCCCGGGGCTCGCGGCGGCGATCAAGATCGCGCCCGGGCAGGCGAAGGCCGCGCTCGAGGGGCTGCAGGCGGGGCAGGCCTACTACGTCGATTTCCTGCACAACTCCGGCGACGACAGCAGCGACTTCCTCTTCACCATGAACGCCAAGGGCGACGGCGTGGAGTCCGTCTCGCTCGGCGGCGGGAAGCACACGATGGTCGCCGGCTTCAAGCCCGGCGACGCGACGCTGGTGATGAACGCCCGCGACATCGTCTTCAACGCCAACGGCGGGCAGACCGGGCCGTACTACATCCAGGGCCTCTTCGCGCTCGGCTCGCTCCCGCCCAACGCCGGGCCGCAGAAGCTCCGCGCGATCCCCGGGCTCTACGCGGTCGACGCCCTCTACGGCAGCGGGGGCAAGTCGGAGGACTTCACCTTCATCGTCGGCTCGGAAGGCACGGTCTCGGCCGGCCCGACGACCTGCATCGACGAGAGCGGCAAGGCCGTCCCCGGCAGCGGCGCCCCCGAGCACGCCACCTACGCGGGCAACGCCGTCACCATCCGGGCGGCGCTGGTCCACTTCCGGATCGTCGCGCCCAAGCCGCCGGCCTTCAACGTTTATTCCGCCATCACGCCGCCGCGCGTCGACGGGTCGATCACCGAGTTCGACCTGATCATGAACATCGGGAGCACGGGCATCTTGATCTGGTCGTTCGGCCCGAACACCGTGACGCGCAGCGACCTGGTCACGGGCTACGGCAAGCCATTCGTCTGGGCGAAGTCGGACAACGACCTGTGGTTCGCCCCGCGCCTGCGCTACGACGTCAAGAAGGGGCAGTACTTCTTCGAGACGACCAAGGGGCCGGCGAATACGGTGATGGCCGAGGCGAGCGGGACCGAGGACGACAAGGCCACGCCGCTGGTGGGCGTGGAGGTGACAGCGACGATCGTGAAGGGGGACGTGACACCGGCGGCGACGCAGCCG
>JAPLMQ010000285.1 GCA_026386955.1 Planctomycetota bacterium | reverse complement strand
GCCCGCCAACGCAGCCTCCGCCTCCAGCAACTTCGCGATTATCTGCTCGGGCTTGTGCTTCTTGCCTGACATCCTTGAGTCTCCTTGGCCGCCCTGCGGCGGCCGGTTAAGACTCTCATATCACCTGGACCAGTTTTCGGGGAGCAGGCCAGCGTCGCGGGGGCGGCGGACGCCGCGGCGTCGGCGCGGGCGAGGCTGGGCGTGATCAGGAACGTGAGCGATCCCAAGGCGAGAATCAGCGGCACGCGAACGACCGTGATCCATCCATGTTGAGGCGGCCGTGATTTCATGGCTGATTCCAATGCCGGGTCCGGCGATCTCAAACGCGTCTTCAACTCCAGCGGCGCTCGGGCGGCATTAGCCCAATTTAGCACGCGGAGCCTTCAATCGGATGGTGGCGGCATCGCCCTCGCCGCATAATGAGTGCCAAGGCGAATGTGCCTGAAGGCGGCGACGTTCATGGCAGACAAGAATGGGCGAATGGCCTACGTGTTCACCGCGCTGTGGCCGCGGTGGTTTTCGCCGGATCGGCTATTTCGCGTCCATGTGTCGGACCGCATGCTGGCGGGAGGCTATGTGGCGGGGCAGATCTACAGCGAACAAGCCGCTGCGATTCAGCTGCATGTTGCATTGCTGGTGCTTTGGCCCTGGATTCGACGGATGGTCGCGCAGCGGCGGGAGCGTGAGACGGCGCTCGACGCCATGGATCCCTTTGCGCCCGAGTTTCTGCAACAGGACCGGCGAAACTTTCAAATCGCCAAGGCTGATGTGTTGCGATCGCATTTGAAGCGGGGGTGGAATTGGTGGGCTCCGGCGGCAGGTGGGGAACTGCAACTCGAACTCGCCGGGGGCAGGAAGGTCCGGTTGATATTGGCGGAGGACCAGGACACCGATCGGGTCTTGGGGGTGATGCGGCTATTTGACCCCCACATCAAGGTGAGCGGCAAGAACAGGGCGACGCGGCCACCGATGAAGCCATAATCAATGCAATTGCGGCTGGTGTTCGCGTTGTCCGCAGTGATCCTGCTGGGGTTCGCGGCGATGCGAGCGCGGATCCTGCTGGGAAGTTCGACGACGCAGTTCCAGTATGTGTTGCTCACGATCGTGAATGCGTCGTTGGGATACTGGTTTCTGGTGAAGGCGCGCAAAGGCGTGACGAAGAGTCAGCGGCCCACGGGCCCTGACGTATCATCTCCCCCATGCGTCTGGTGCTCCTCGGCGACATCCACGTGGGCCAGCGGTTTCCGCCGCCCTGGCATCTGCTGGGCAAGCCGATCGTCGCCCAATGGAGCTTCTGGTTCCCGCGCCGCCGGCGGCGGTTCGACCCCGTGCTGCTCGGCCCGGTGGTCGCGCGGGCGGCGTCGCTCCGGCCCGACGCGGTCCTGCTCACCGGCGACCTCACCACCACCGCCCTGCGCGGCGAGTTCACACGGGCCGCCAAGGCGCTCGCCCCGCTGTTCGCGGCCGCGCCGGCCGTGGGCATTCCGGGCAACCACGACCGCTACACCTTCCGCGCGACGCTGTTGCGCGAGATGGAGCGGGCGCTGCCCGGCCTGCTGCCCGCCACGTTCCCGGCGATGCTCGACCTTGCTGCCGTCGTGCAGCGGGGCAAGCGCGTGGGCGATCCGCCCACGAAGGACTCCCGCCCTGACGTGCCTTCCGTCCAACGCCCGACTTGGCAAATCCTCACCCTCGACGCCGCACGCCCGACGCTGCTCAACTCGCGCGGGCGGCTGGGGCCTGAGCAACTCCGCCAGGCCCGCTCGCTCATCGACACGCTCACGCCCGACGACGGCCTGCTCGTCATGTGTCATTACACGCTGGGCAAGCCCCCGCCGCAGAAACCCTCGCCGTGGCACCATCGGCTGGCCGACAAGGACGAGTTGCTGGCGCTGTTAGCCGGTTGCCGGGCCCGGGTGCTCTTCATGCACGGGCACGTGCATTACCCGTGGGTTTGGCCGCGGCCCGAGCCGGAGCTGCACGGGATGATCGACGTGAACGCCGGGGCGCCGACGCAGGTCAGCGACGAGTTTCCCTTCGGGCAGGGTTTTTGGGAGATCGAACTGCCCGAGTCGCCGCGCGAGGCGATCCGTTTCCAGCATCACGTCGCGACGGGGCGGACGCCCGGCGAGCCCGATGACCCCAACGGCGGGCTGACGTGGGTCACGCGGACCGTTCTCGGACCCGCGGCTCCCCCCGCGTCTTAAGCGTTATCAACCAATGGACGATGTAAGAGAGTCAGGCCTACTCTTCTGGTGGTCCCGCGCGCAGGCGGGGCGGCTGTTCTCATTCGCAAGGGGTTTCGTATGTGCGGGATCGTCGCCTACGTCGGGAACAAGAACGTCGCCCCGCTGCTCTTCGAGGGGCTCAAGCGCCTCGAGTACCGCGGGTACGACTCGGCCGGGCTGGCGATCGTCTCCGAAGAGAAGATCAAGATCGCCCGCGCCACCGGGCGCGTGAGCGTGCTCGAGTCCAAGGTCGCCGCCGCGGGCGGGTTCGAGAGCCACATCGGCATCGCCCACACGCGCTGGGCGACCCACGGCCCGCCGACCGAGGCCAACGCCCATCCGCACACGGGCAAGACCAAGTCGGGCCACACCATCGCGGTGGTCCACAACGGCATCATCGAGAACTACGTCACGCTCACCAAGTACCTCACCGAGCGCGGCCACGTCTTCACCTCGCAGACCGACACCGAGGTCCTCGCCAAACTCGTCGCGGAGCTCTACGAAGGCGACTTGGAGAAGGCCGTGCAGTCTGCCCTGCGCGAGGTGACGGGCGCCTACGCCATCGCCGTGATGTGCGACAAGGAGCCGCACACGCTGGTCTGCGCCCGCAAGGGCTCGCCGCTGATCATCGGCATCGGCGAGGACAGCTACGTCGTCGCGTCCGACCCCTCTGCCGTCGTCGCCCACACCACGCAGGTCATCACGCTCGATGACTACCAGGTCGCCCGCCTCTGCGCGGGCCCGAAGGACCGCAAGTCGCCCGGTGGCGGCCCGTGGGCGGTGGAGTTCCGCACGACCACGATCGACAACGTGCGCGTCACCCGCGAGGTCGAGGAATTGGAGCTCGACCTCCAGCAGATCGAGCTGGGCAAGTACCCGCACTTCATGCTCAAGGAGATCATGGAGCAGCCCGAGTCGCTGCGCAACTGCCTGCGCGGGCGGATCGACCAGCGGGAATGCCGCGTGGTCCTCGGCGGATTGACGCCCTTGGTGCGCGACCTGATGCGGGCCAAGCGTTTCATCCTCACCGGGCAGGGCACGGCCTTCCACGCGGGGCGCATCGGCGAATACCTGCTCGAGGACTTGGCGAAGATCCCCGCGCGCTGCGAGTACGCCAGCGAATTCCGATACCGCAACCCGATCATCGAGGAGGGCTCGATCATCATCGGCGTGAGCCAGTCGGGCGAGACGGCCGACACGCTCGCCGCCATGCGCGAGGCCAAGGAGCGAGGGGCGATGGCCCTGGGCGTGGTCAACGCCGTGGGCTCCACCATCTCGCGCGAGACCGACGCGGGCGTCTACCTCCACGTTGGCCCGGAGATCGGCGTCGCCTCGACCAAGGCCTTCGTCGGCCAGGTCGCGGTGCTCACGCTGCTCGCCCTCTACATCGGCAAGCGCCGCTTCCTCTCCGACGAGACGGTGCGGACTTACCTCAACGACCTTGAGAAGCTCCCCGAGCACGTCGCCAAGGTGCTCGAGCAGTCGGACCACATCCGCGCCTGCGTCGAGCGCCACGTGCACCGCGACAACTGGCTCTTCCTGGGGCGCGGGTACAACTACCCCGTCGCCCTCGAGGGCGCGCTGAAGCTCAAGGAGATATCCTACATCCACGCCGAGGGCATGCCCGCCGCCGAGATGAAGCACGGCCCGATCGCCCTGATCGACGAGGGGATGCCCGTGGTCTTCATCGCCACGCAGGGCAGCCAATACGACAAGGTGATCTCGAACATCGAGGAGGTGCGGGCCCGCGGCGGGAAGATCATCGCCGTGGCGACCGAGGGCGACACCCGCATCGAGAAGTACGCCGACTCGATCTTCCGCGTGCCCAACGTTCCCGAGGCGATGCAGCCGCTGGTGAGCGTGATCCCGCTGCAGTTGGTCGCGTATCACGCGGCTGTGCTGCGCGGGCACGACGTCGACAAGCCGCGGAACCTGGCGAAGAGCGTGACGGTGGAGTGAGCATGGGGGCGACCGGGTCCGGCCTCACACCGTCCGGCTCGGGTCGGGCGCGGCCCCCGGCACGCCGACCTGGAACGACGGCGAAGGCAGGGCCCACTCCTCGAGGGCGGAGCCCAGGCGGCGCGAGGCGACGGCGAGGCCGAAGAGCGCAAGCATGAAGAGCCCCGGGCCGATCGCGCCGGCGCTGAGCAGCCATCCGGCGTTGAAAGCGATGAGCCAGACGATCGCGAGGGTGCGCAGGTCGTCGCCGGCGGCACGGCGGGAGCGCAGCGGCCTCATGCGGTCGTGCACGCTGAACCACCCCGCGACCAGGAATCCCCCGACCGCCAGCAGCGGCCCGCCCCAGAGGCCCGGCCGCCCCGCGCCGGGCGGGCCCAGGTCGCCGCTGCGGGTGTTCATCCAGAGCACGAGCACGAGCGTCCAGAACGTCCAGCTTCCGCAGACGCCCAGCCACTCGGGCCCGCGCAGCCGCGGACGCTTCCCCTCCAGCACGTGCACCGCGAGCGTGCAGCCCATGACGTGCGTGAAGGTCAGCCAGACCGGCCAGGCGAAGACCAACTGCGGGTTGGGGATCGCCATGCCCAGGGCCCAGATCAGCGCGAGCGTGGTGACGCCCACCGCGGGGAAGAACTTGCCCACGGCGTTGTAGAAGAGCGTCGCGCCCGCCGCGACGAGGCAGAGCAGGACCGAGTCGCGCCCGAGGAAGACCGACGCGCCCACCGCCCCGAGCAGGCAGAGGAAGGCGACGAGCACCGCCGTGGGCAGGCCCACGCGCCCCGCGGCCAGCGGACGGTTGGGGCGGAAGGCCCGGTCGTGCCGGAGGTCCATGATGTCGTTGAGCGCCAGGGCGTAGATGCCCAGGCCGACGGCAATCGCGGCCGAAAGTCCCATGGCGGAGGCCCGCGACATGGTCGCCAGCGCGGGGTTGGTGCTCTCGGAGGTCTCCAGCCGGTCTGCGAGGAAGATGACCAGCCAGTTGTTGGCCACCGCGGGGAAGACCAGCTCGAGCCGGGCGGAAACCAGCAGGTGCACGAGTTTCTGCCAGCGGGTGGTCATGGAAAGGATCTCAGGGCGGGCCCGGGAACGCATTGTATGCCGAGGGTGGGCGATTGAAGCCGTTCACCCTTGTCGTCGGGAAGGCGTTTGTCTCCCCTTCAGGAACCGCGCCGGGATTTTGGACCCTTTCCGGGCCTGCGGTACACTGGCGCGATGATCCACACCTCTCCGTCGAAGGCGTTCCTTCGGCGGGCGTCGGCGAGCCGGTTTCTCGCCTTGGCGCTCGCCCCGACGCTCCTGCCGCTGGTCGGTTGCAACAGCGACAAGGCCGTCAAGAAGATGATGGAGCCGTTCTTCCCGCCCAAACCCGGCGAGGTGGCGCGCGACGCCTTCAACGTCTACGACGCCGACACCCGCCGCAATGCGCTGGCGATGCTCTCCTCCGCGAAGTTCGGCGGAGAGGCGCCCTACGTCCGCGTCTACCGCCTGCTGGTCGACGACCCCGACGCCACGGTGCGCGCCGCGGCGATCAAGGCGCTGGGCGAGCACGGCGGGGTCGAGGACACCAAGGCCATCCTCCCGCGGCTGAAAGACGAGGCCGCGTTCGTGCGATGGGAGTCGGCCAAGGCCCTGCAGAAGATCCACAGCCCCGACGCCGTCGGCCCGCTGATCGACGTGATGAAGGACGAGGACCCGGACGTCCGCATGGCGGCCGCCTACGCGCTGGGCCAGTACCCCGAGCCGCGGGTGGTCAACGTTCTCATCAGCACGCTGGACGACCAGGAATTCGGCGTGGTCGAGGCGGGGCGGCAATCGCTGCACACGCTCACCGGGCAGGACTTCCCCACCGACGGGCCGGCGTGGCTCAAGTGGACCGAGGCCAACCGCACCGACCTCTTCAAGGACCAGCAGAAATACGTCTGGCAGCCCTACGTCCAGCCCAAGTCGTTTGTGCAGAAGATGCAATTCTGGAGGAAGACCGCCCCGGTGCTTCCGCGCGAGCCCGCGGGGGCCGACGCCCAGGCGGCGACCAGCCAGCCCGCGGCGGGCTCGTAAGAAGAGCCCTCACACCCCGCCTCACGCCGGCTTCCCGATCACATCCGCCAGCGACATCCCCTGCGCCGCCGCGGCCTGCGCCTCGGTCAGCCTCGCGTTCCACGCCCCCAGCGGCGAGCTGGCCGTGGGCGGGTGCAGTGCGCTCAACGAGCGGGTGATCTCCAGCAACTTCGCCACGGGAATCTCCTCCGCGGGCATCGCCAGCGTCAGTGTATCGGGGGCCACGGGCGTCCGGCCCGGGACGGCGGTGACCAGCCCCGCCTGCTCGAGCCGCAGCACCACCGGCGCGAGTGAAGTGACGGGCACGCCCAAATTGAGGGCGAGGTCGTTCGCGTCGATGCGCTTCGCGCGGGCGAAGGCCTCGGCGATCTGCGCCATCACCGGCACCACGGCCGTGGGGTCGCAGAGGTTCTGCCTCCGCAGCTCCTCGGTCCGCTGCTGGTCGAAGTTGCCCGACTGGAGCAGTTGCACGGTGTAGGTCAGCTCCAGCCCGAAGAGCACGATCATCCAGGTGATCTGCACCCAGACCAGGAAGAGCGGGATCAACCCGAGCGTGCCGTAGAGCGCCGAGTAGGGCACGGCGATGGTGACGTAGAGATGGAAGCAGGCCTTGCCCGCCTCCCAGAAGATCGCGGCGACGAAGCTGCCCAGCAGGGCTGCCCGCGGCGAGACGCGGGCGTTGGGCACGAGCGTGTAGGTCAGGAAGAGCAGGAGCCAGCTTGCGATGAGGGCCGAGAAGGGGGCCGTCATGGTGAGCAGCGACGTGCCGAACGAGCCGGTGTTGCTCACCCAGGCCTGCACGCTCGCGGCGACGAAGATGCTGAAGTAGAGCAGCACCGGCCCGAGGGTGATGACCGCCCAGTAGACGGCGATGCGCAGGTGCCAAGGCCTGCCCGCGCGGCTGCGGTAGATGCGGTTGAAGCTGTCCTCCACCGTCACCACCAGCGCCAGCGCCGCCCAGACGAGCAGGAGGATGCCGATGCCGCCGATGCCGGTGAAGTTGAGGCTCCCGACCTTTTCCGTGACCTGCGAGATGATGCGCGAGACGTTGTCGCGCAGCTGCGCCTGGGCCTTGGCGTCGGCCTTGGCCTGGATCTGGCCGTTGGCGGAGTGCTGTGTGGTCGGCGCGGCGTCCTGCGCCTCCGCCGTGGCCGATGTTGCGTCGTCCTGCGTCGCGCTGGAAGAGGCACGGTAGTCGCCCTCGGGCGGGGCCTCATCGGAGGGCAGGGTGAGGCTCGAGAGGCCCAGGTATTCGAAGGCCTTGCTCTGCAATTGCCCGCTGACCTCGCCGAGGCCGACGAAGGCGCGGAAGAGGATGAGGCTGAGCACGAGAGTGGGGACGAGGCTGAAGATGGTGCGGTAGGTCAGGGCGGCGGCGACCTGGCTGACGCGGTCCTGGATGAAGAGCTTGCGGACGCAGAAGACCAGGACCTGGAAGACGCGCATCAGGCCGTGGCCGGGCTCCAGCCCGTCGGCGGCTTCGCGCGCCGACGCCGCCGCGCGGCCGGCGGTGGACCGCGAAACGGGTGAGCCGGGCGTTCCGGGTGTTCCGAGGGTTCCGGGGGTTCCGGGATTTCCGGGGTTTGAGGACACGTTCGTGCTCCGGGTCCGGGGCGCAGCGGCACTGGACTAAGATCGGCATGCCGCGGCCGTCGGTCGACTCGAATGCTCAGGCCTTGGACTCAAGACGGACGCGCACCGTGATCTTACCCGCCGTGCCCGCGACGCCGATCGCCAGCCGGCGCTGGGCACGGGCGTTGGTGTAGGCGAATTTCATCGGCGGGAACTCGTCGATCCGCGCGCTGCACCCCGCCGGCCACTCGAGCAGCACGCGCCCGCGCCGGCCGGTGATCGTCGCACGGTTCGACTTCGCCCCCGGCCCCGGAACAAGCTCGATCGGCAGCGACGTCTGCCACAGGAACTCCACGCCGCTCCCCCCGCCCTCCGTCAGCTCGTATTCGTCGGTGATCTCGATCGTCGCAGGCGTGGGCGAGTCCCATGTGCGGACCCACTTCTTGTAGTGCTTCCAGCCCGGCGTGGCGTCGATGGTCGCGTCGAACCGCGTCGCGTCGCCTTGGCCCACGGGCTTGACGTCGTGCGGGAGCGGGCACTCCGGCGCCGGCCGGGCGGTCAGCCCGGTGGGCACGAGCATGTTGTGCCGCTCGCATTTTTGCAGCAGGCCGGTCATTGGGTCGGAGTAGTCGGTCGTGCCGGGGTCCTGGGCGAAGGTCTGTCCGGCGAATTCCAGGATGAAGCTGCCCTTGTCCTCGTGGGTGTGCCCGGCCTTGGCCTTGTTGCCCATGATGAAGAGCTTGACCCATTCGCTGCCGAGCCTGCGCGTCGAGCTGAGGATGCCCATCTCGGGCAGGAAGACCAGCGGCTTGGGCGTCGGCCCGGTCCGCGGCGCGTCGGCCTCGAGCTTGCAGGCCAGCAGCGAGTCGGCCATCCCGCCGATGCGGTCGACCGACTTGCGGAACATGCCCGCCCACGCGCTTTGCGGCAACGCGACGGCCATGATCGAGAGCGTCTCCTGGTCGAGCTTCGAGACGCCGTCGCAGATCGGCACGACGTCCTGTTCCTCGTCGGTGGAGGCGACGGCGGCGCCGAAGTCGGCCGTGCTTCGCATCGAGTCGGGGATCATCTCCTGCAGCGTCTTCCCGCGGGCCCGGGCGTAGTAGTAGAGCGAGAGCCCGCCGTCGCGGCCGACGCAGCGGAAGTAGGTCGGCCCCTCGACGTACCCGCCGTCCTTGAGGATCGCGTAGCCCAGGCTCTCGACGAGGTCCTTGTGGGCCAGCTCGGTGTAGGGCTTGACCCGCGGCCAGTCGCGCTCGAGGGCGAGGTAGCCGAGCATGCGCCCGGGGGTGAACCAGGCGAGCTGGTTGCAGTGGAAGATGTATTCGTGCTTCCAGGCGTTGAAGTTGATGGCGCCCAGCCCCTCCTCGGCGATGCGGCGCTTGAAGTGGTCGCGGGCCTGCCAGGTGAGCATCTCGCCCGCGAGGTCCAACACCAGCGCCAGCTCCTGCACGCACAGCGACTGGACGAAGCAGCGGTGCTCGAAGAGCCCGCCGGGGAAGTAGCAGATCATCCCGTCGTCCCAGCGCCCCGCCATCGAGAGCGACAAGGCGTAGCGGGCCGCCAGCCGCAGCAGGCTCTTGTCCTTGAGCAGGACGCCCGCGACGGCGAGGTGCACGGCGTTGCCCACCGGCCCGCGGGCGAGCAGCAGCGCGTCGGCGTCGCGCTCGCGGCAATACCGCGTGTCCCACCAGAAGTTGACGAAGTCGCGCACCATCTTCTCCGGCACGCCCGTCGCCGCAGCCGCGGCCGCCTTGGTGAAGGGCGACTCGCCTTTCTCCTTCAGGAAGGCGTCGTGCTTCACGCGCAGGGCGGCCAGCTCCTCCTTGTCGATGAGCAGCCCAAGCGTCGGCTCGAACTTCGGCTCGTACGACTCGGGCAGGAGATAGCCCTCCCACGCGGGGTCGAACCGGTCCCACATCGCCTCGTATCGCCGCAGCGCCTCGCCGTGCTGCAGGCCGACCCAGTTGATCCAGCCCACGGCGACTCCGGGGCCGGCCGCGTCGATCTCGATGGTCAGCTCGTGCAGGACCTGCGCGCCCTGCAGGTCGAGCGCGTGCTCCTTCTTCTGCTTCGGCGCCGGCCCGGAGGTGAACCGCCGCTCGCCCTTGTCGGTCTTGGCGATGAGCCGGCAGACCGTCTCGGGCGGGGCCATCACGCTCACCAGCAGCTTGTCGTAGCCCGAGCAGTCGGCCTCGAACGCGCGGGTCATGCGCAGCGCCGGGCCCGACGCGGGCGGGTTGGCCCACTCGAAGCTCAGCCAGCACCAGTTCTGCCAGACGCGCAGGCCGTGGGCCTGGCCGTCGTCGAGCGTCCACTTCTTGAAGCCGCTGATGCTCGGGTCCCAGAGCGGGTCGAGGATCGCCTCGGCGGTGTTGATGGGCGTGGGCTTGAGGAACTTGGGCATGGGGGGATGTCCCGGGGGAAGTGAGACGGGCATGATACGGGAGGGAAGGGCGGGCGCGTCTCAGGCCGGGTCGTACCGGTCGCTCGGCCCCCAGGGGTGGCAGCGGCAGATACGCTTGACGCCGCGCCACCCGCCGCGGAACGGGCCATGCTTGTTCACCGCGTCGATCATGTATTGGCTGCAGGTCGGCTCGTAGCGGCAGTACCCGCCCAGGAACGGGCCGAGCGTCACGCGGTAGATCCAGACGAGCAGGATGAGCAGCCGGCTGAGCATGAGGCGGCGACGGGCGAGCCCGGACTCCGGGGAGGCCAAGTGGTGAACGACAATTGTAGAGGAGGGCAAGCCGTCGCGGTCTTAGGTTCGGAGTTCCGCCTTCAGGCGGTCTTCGCGCATTCAAAACATCCGTCGCTGGCGCGTCCGGCTAACAATACGGCTCCCCCCGCATCTTCAGAAATGCTGATACCGCGCCATCAGGTCGATGATCCGCGGCTGCGTGGGCCTCAGCTCCAGGCTGCGACGCCACGCCTTCAAGCTCTCGTCGCGCTGCTCCACGCTCGTCCGCCCGCTCTGCACGTAGATCGTCATCAGGCAGACGCCCAGCCCGTTGAGCGAGGCCACGTCGTTGCCGTCGAGCTGCAGGGCGTGGCGGAAGCTCGCCAACGCCTCCTCATACTTCGACTGGCGGAACTGCACGAAGCCCATCCGCTCGTAGGCGATGCAGGTGGGGTTCTTCCTCACGATCTGGTCGAGCACCACCTTGGCCCGGTCGAAGTGGCCCAAGCGGATGTGCGCGTCGGCCAACCCGAGCAGGATCGGCTCCGCGGCCTCGCCCAGCTCGGCCGCCTGGCGGTAGGCGTCGACGGCCTCGTCGTAGCGCCCGAGCAGGCTGTAGGTCGCCGCGAGGTTGGCCCAGCCCGCTTGGCTCCCGGGCTTGAGCTCGGTGGCGCGGGTGGCGTAGGTCAGCGCGTCGGAGGCGCGCCCGAGCTGCACGTAGGCGCTCGCGAGGTTCTGCGTCGCCTCGAAGCTGTCGGGCTTGATCGCCAGGGCGCGGAGGTAGGCGGCGACCGCCTCGTTCAGACTCCCCATGAGCTGCTTGACCAGCCCGAGGTAGTAGTGCGCGTCGTAGCTGGTGGGGGCGAGCGTGGCCGCCTGCTCGTAGGACTTGCCCGCGTCGTCGAGCTTGCCCTGCTGGCGGTAGATGTCGCCCATGCCCATGTAGGCGTCGACCAGGCGCGGGTTCTCCTCCAGCGCCAGCGCGAACGCGGCGAGGGCGGAGTCGTTCAATCCCTGTTGCTGGTACTCACGCCCGGCCTGGACGTACTGCTGCCCCTTGGGCGACCCGGCCGATTGCGGACCCTGGCAGCCCGCGAGGACCATCATCCCGGCCAGCATCGCGACTGCCACAAGAGCGCGCATCGTTTGTCCCATTCAGGTGAAAGTTACGCCTTCGATCCATCCCGGTCAATGCCTTCGCGGGCGAGTCTGGGATAATATCCTGTCGGTCCCGCAACTCAGGTGAATCCCATGCGAATCGCGTTGGCCCAGATCAATCCGACCGTCGGCGACATCCGAGGCAACGCCCAGCAGATCGGCCAGGCGCTCGCCGACGCGCGGGCCGCCGGCGCGGCGCTCGCGGTCTTCCCGGAGTTGTCTGTCATCGGCTATCCGCCCAAGGACCTTCTGCTCAAGCCGGCCGTGGTGGAGGAATGCGCCCAGGCCATCGCGGCGCTGGCCTCCGACTGCATCGGCATCGCCGCGATTATCGGCTACCCCGCCGCCTCCGCCTCGCCGCGCGGGCGGTCGCTCTGCAACGCCGCCGCCTTCTGCCACGAGGGACGCGTAGCCAGCACCCACGTCAAGAGCCTCCTGCCGACCTACGACGTCTTCGACGAGCGCCGCTACTTCGAGCCCGGCCCGCGCGTCGACGTCACCCACTTCGGCGACATCCGCCTGGGCGTCTCGATCTGCGAGGACCTCTGGAACGAGCGCGACGTCGTCTCCCGCCAGCTCTACCACGACAACCCCATCGACGAGCTGGCCGCCCTGGGCGTGGGGCTCTTCATCAACAGCTCGGCCTCGCCCTTCGTCGCCCGCAAGCACGCCTTCCGCCTCAAGCTCATGGCCGCCGCCGCCAAGCGCCACGGCATCCCGCTGCTCTACGTGAACCAGGTCGGCGGGAACGACGAGCTGGTCTTCGACGGGAACTCCTGCGCCTTCGACGCGAACGGGAAGCTCATCGCCCAGGCCAAGGACTTCGAGACCGACCTGCTGATCGTCGACGTCCAGCCGCGGCGGGACCTCACGGGCGCGGCGGGGGACAAGCCCGCCCATTCGCCGGCGCAGAAGCGCCCCATCGCGGTGCCCGCCGCGGGGTCGCCGGCCGCGGTCGCAACCACATCGGCCGCATCGCAGACCAACCGCCTGGAGACGCCCAAGGCCGGCTGCGAGGCGATCTACCACGCGCTCGTGCTGGGCCTGCGCGACTATTGCAGGAAGTGCGGCTTCAAATCCATCGTGCTGGGCCTCTCGGGCGGGATCGACTCGGCCCTCTGCGCCGTGCTCGCCGCCGCGGCCCTGGGGCCGGAGAACGTCCGCGGCATCTCCATGCCCTCGCGCTACAGCTCCGACGGCTCGGTCAGCGACGCGGAGGACCTCGCCCGCCGGCTGGGCCTGCACTACCACACCATCCCCATCGAGGGGCCTCACCTCGCCTTCGAGCAGGCGATCGAGCCCCACTTCGCCGGCATGAAGCGAGACACCACCGAGGAGAACGTGCAGGCCCGCGTCCGCGGGGTGGTCCTCATGTCCTTCTCCAACAAGTTCGGCTCGCTGCTGGTCACCACCGGCAACAAGAGCGAACTCGCGGTCGGCTACTGCACGCTCTACGGCGACATGGCGGGCGGGCTGGCGGTCATCAGCGACGTGCCCAAGACGCTCGTTTGGGAGCTCTCGAAGTGGATCAACGAGTCGCCCGCCTCGCCGATGCGGGTCAAGTACGGCGGGCCGGTGATCCCCGACGCCTCGATCACCAAGGCCCCCAGCGCCGAGCTGCGCCCCAACCAGACCGACCAGGACTCGCTCCCGCCCTATGAGGTGCTCGACCAGATCGTCGAGCGCTACGTCGAGCGCGAGGAGTCGGCGGGCGACATCTGTGCCGCGCTGCCGGACGTCGACCAGAAAGTCATCTTGAAGATGGTCCGCCTGATCGACTTCAACGAGTACAAGCGCAAGCAGGCGGCGCCGGGGTTGAAGGTGACCGGCAGGGCGTTCGGCTTCGGGCGCAGGATGCCGATCGCGCAGCGGTACGACTCGTCCCGCTCGCTGGGGACGCAGGGCGGGGCGGCAGCCGCCGCGCCGCCGGCTCCCGCGCCGATCGCCGCGGCGAAGCCCTGAGTCGGCCGCGGGAGTTCTTCCATGTCGCATCTCGCCTTCATCGGCATCTTCATCGCGGCCCTGGCGGTCGCGGTGATCGTGCTGCAATGGAAAGCCCGGCGGAACACCCGCACCCTCATGGAGCGCGAAGGCACGCCGCCGGAACGGTGAGGCGCCGCGCGTGCGACTCTGGGTTAGCCGGACGCGCAAGCGACGGGACAGGGGTCGATCAAT
>JAPLMQ010000044.1 GCA_026386955.1 Planctomycetota bacterium | reverse complement strand
ATCCGCGCCGCTCCGGAATCCCGTTGATCGCCCCAACCCCCGGAAGTGCCCCCCGGAATCAGGCTCGCGGCCCAGGCCAAGGCCGGTGGATCCGTGGTCGACCGCGACGCGGGCCGTTGCCTTCTTCCGCCTGGGGCGTCTTGGGGAACAACTGCAAGTGGAGCACGACCTTCTTTTCCCACACCAGGGCCGAGCCGCTGACGTGCTCGTCATCCAACCGGTGGTCGCGGCCTTCGCCGGGAGAGGCAAAGCTCTCCCAACGCCCCACCGCGCCCCGCTCCAACGCTTCCCGCACGACCTTGGCCTCGGGACTCTTCCGGGCGTCGATGTCATCGGCGGGCGGGGAAGCCATCAGCCAGTCGATGGCGTAGCTGTCCACCACCGATTGCCAGAAGTAGGCCAGCGTGCTGTGACGATCGAAGAGGTCCAGCCCCAGGAACCGCACGCCGTGGAACACCGCGAGCCCCACGGCTTCCTCGGGCATGCGGAGCGACCCGCGGAACTCCGTCAGCTCCTTGCCCCGTTGGAGGTAGGCGTCGTGCAACGCGGCGGTCGGGCTGCTTGACCCGGAGGAGCGCATGGAGAGTTGGACCTCGTCCCACACCGCCCCTTGGTTGGCGTCGTATCCGCCACCATCGTTCAACGACTGCCGCACGCGCTCCATCTTGGAACGCCGGATGGCGTGGCTGGCCGACCGCCCCGGCGAGAACGCCTGCGAGGTGTGACGCCATCGCCCCGCCTCCACGCAGCTGACCGGGATGGTCAGCGTGGACTTGGCCGGCACCAGCACATCGGTGTTGAGGATCCGGTTCTGCTTGGCGCCCACCAGCTCCTGGCCGTCCATGAGGAACACACGCGTGTCGAGGGTGTTCTGCACCATCAGTTCGGGCACGTTCCCGGAAGGGCTCGTCTCCGTCACCTGCACGCCTTGAAGCGCATCTCCTTCCAGCAGGCGGTAGTCGGGCTCACTGTGCGATGGCCCGAGGATGTGGAAGACCCGAAGGGCTGTTTTGCCTTGGGGCCGGTCTGGATGCACAATTCGAGTACGCTTGGCGATGGACTGGAGCATGCCTTCCTCCTTTGTTAAGAGGAAGGGTACGCGGTGCCGGTGACAGCCCTGCGTCAGTGCCGACGTTGAACCATCAGCTCCGGGGGATGCCCATGACGGCCAAGATCGAGATCGTCCGCGACCCAGTTGCGATCAAGAGCCGCTTCAAGGCGATCTGCAAGTCCACGGACAACGCCCATCAGAACTGGCAGATTCGGGTCCACCGGGCCTTGTCTTGGTACAAGCGGGCGGTCGAGTTTCCACCCGAGCACGCCGAGGCCCGCTTCCTTTACCTATGGATTGCCTTCAACAGCCTCTACAGTCGTTGGGACCCGCAGAAGAATGCCCCGGCCCACGACCACGACGCCCGCAGCGACTTCGTTCGCCGCTTGGTGGATGCCGACCCAAATGGCGTACTCCCCGCGGCCCTGAACCAGCACCGGCCACTGGTCAAGAAGATCCTGGGCAATGCGTTCATCTCACCGATCTTCTGGCGGAATCCCCACAACTCCAAGGCCCATGGCCACGCCACTGAAGACGCCAATTATCTGGAGAAGAACTATCGCGAGCACAACCACCTGAAGTTGCTGGGCCAAACCTTTGACCGGCTGTACGTTCTCCGGGGCCAGATCGTTCACGGCGCCAGTTCCGGCGGGTCGAGCCTCAACCGCACCACCCTGCGGCACTGCCAGGTGTTGTTGGAGCAGGTCATGCCAGTGGTGCTGCATGTGGCGATCGAGCACGGCTGCCACGACGACTGGCCGGAGTTGTGCTACCCGCCGGTTCGCTGACAGACCTTTGCAATGCAATCGCGTAAGGGCGATAGGGCTATACATTGAGCCGGGGTAACATCCCGGCTGCATCATCGTGTGTGGAATCAGAAATGGCGGTGTCAACTTCGCCGCAGCGAGACGAGACCTCGTGCTCGGCTCGTCTGGCGGGGAGTGTGACTGAGGTATAGACTTGCCCCGCAGTTCCGATGCTGGCGCGCCTCCCCTTCCTGCCCTTGGGGGATTGAATCATGAGTACCGAGGACCCGTCCCCTGCACCCGCCGAGCCCGATCCAAAACCCCCCGCGACGTCGGCCGATCCGCAAATCTCAGCCTCCACGGAGGTCCGAAAGCCGCTTTTCTTGCACCCAAGCCAGGAGGAATTCCTCGGTCCTTATCGGATTCTCGAGCAGCTCGGTCAGGGCGGCATGGGCACAGTCTTCAAGGCCGAGCAGCGCGAACCGGTTAAGCGGATCGTTGCGATCAAACGCATCAAGCCCGGTTACGACTCCTCGGCGGTGATCGCGAGATTCGAGTCTGAGCGGCAGGCCTTGGCGCGGATGGATCACCCCCACATCGCCAAGGTCCTCGACGCCGGCAGCGATGGGCTCGGCCGCCCCTATTTCGTAATGGAATACGTTCCAGGTACTCCGATCCTTGAGTTTGCTGACGCCAATCGACTGTCGATCCGACAGCGGCTGGAACTGTTCCTCCAAGTGTGCGACGCGATCAGCCACGCGCACTCCAAGGCTCTCATCCACCGCGACATCAAATCGTCAAACGTGATGGCATATATGGTGGACGGGAAGCCGTTCGTCAAGGTGATTGACTTCGGCGTGGCCAAGGCCCTAAGCGGCGAACACCTCACCGACCGTACCCTTAATACGGGCCTTGGGGCCGTGATCGGGACTTACGGCTACATGAGCCCTGAGCAGGCCATCGGCAGCCCCGACATCGATACGCGCACCGATGTGTATTCCCTTGGCATCCTGTTGTACGAACTGCTTGCGGGCGTGCAGCCCTTCGACTGGAACCTGCTCGGTCGAGCCGTCGAGCAAGAGATGCAGCGGATCATCCGTGAGGTCGAAGCCCCGCACCCGAGCACCAAGCTTTCCTCGCTGGGTGACGATGCTCACACCGTTGCCAAGTCACGCAAGACGACGGTGGGTTTGCTGACCCAGGAGTTGAACTCGGAGCTGGAGTGGATTCCGCTGCGGGCGATCCGCAAGGAGCGGGACCGACGGTATGCCTCGGCCATGCAATTGGCGGACGACATCCGCAACTACATGGACAACCGGCCGCTCATTGCGGGGCCCGAAACCAATACCTACCGATTGCGGAAGTTCATTGCCAAGCGCAAAGTCCCATTGGTCGTGACGGCGGCGATGATCCTGGCCCTGGTTGTGGGCGTGATTGGGACCACGATCGGGTTTTTGGGCCAGCGGCGGCTGCGAATCGAGGCGGACGAACAGCGGGCAAAGGCTCACGTCGAAAAGCTTAAAGCCGAGGCGTCCGCCGCCAAGGAGCGAGAAGTCAATGCCGCGTTGGACCGCGAGGCTTATTTCATGCGGATCGCTTTGGCGGACCAGATGGTCCGCTCATCCAACTTCGCCAAGGCCGACGAACTATTGGACGCCTGTTCGCCCGCCCTGCGGCATTGGGAGTGGTTTTACCTCCGCCGCTTGGGCCACCTCGACCTAGGCACTTGGCAACCGAGCAGCGGTGGAGCCATTCGGAGCCTGGCCTACAGCCCAGATGGCACGCGACTCGCTACCGCCTGCGGCGGCCGTGGCATGATCCTCTGGGATGCCGCCAGCGGGAAGGAGATCATGGCCACTGGCGCCATTCCGGGCTTCCTGCGCTCCGTTGCCTTTAGTCCCAACGGACGATCGGTCGGGATCAATGGCGGCGATGGCGTGGTGCGACTTTATGACGCCCAAGCCGGTCGCCTGCAGCGGTCGTGGGCAATAACCGATGCTCGAGCAGGCGGCGTCCCAGGTGGCGGCCTCGCGTTTAGCCCCGATAGTTTGCGCATCGCCGTCACGGGTGGCAACCGAGTCACGATCTGGGATTTGTCGGGTTCAACCGATGCTCCTCCAATCCTGATTTTGAAGTATGCCGATACTGAATCGGGCGTATTCAATGGGCCGGTGAGTTTCAGCCCCGATGGCAAAATCCTCGCGACAGCAGGCGGCGTTCCCGGTGAATCGGTCCGATTCTGGGATGCCCAGACCGGCCGGTTTATTCGCGCGTTGCCGGGAAATCCTCAAAGCGTTGAGGTTTTCGAGTTCAGCCGCGATGGGCGACGACTTCTGGTGGATGATGTGAGAGGAAAGGTCGCCAATACCTGGGACGTCGATTTGGCCAAGATTCTGACCTCGTACGCTGGCCACACGGCGGGTGTCTGGGGCGCCGCGTTCAGTCCCGACGAGCGATTCGTGGCGACCACCGGTTTCGATCTGACGACCCGCCTCTGGGATGCGAGCACCGGCTCCCTGCTCCGCACGTACCGCGGGTTCCGGCGGTGGCCCTACTCCGTCACATTCAGCCCCGACGGCCAGAGCCTGGTTACCGGGGACGGAGATCCTCAGATCAGGTTCTGGGACGCCGCTTCTGACGCCGGTGATCGCATCGCATCGGGGGGCAAATACGTCACACGCCTGACCGTTCACGGCGACTCGCGCCGACTGATCATGTCATCGGGTGGCAAGGGGCCGGCACGTGTCACGGTGTGGGATCTGGAGGCGGAAAAGTCCCTGCGGAGTTTCGGCGATAGTTATAGCGGCTATTGGGCGGGGACACCGGTATCCGATCATTTGGTTGCCATACCTGGTGGCACGGGCATCCACATCCACGACTTGAACACGGGGCTTCTCGAGCGTGAGTTTACACTCGATACTTCATTGCTCACAGCATTGAGTTTCGATCCAGAGGGGAGTCATCTCGGGGCGGCATTCATGGACGGCACGATCATGGTCTGGGATTTGATGAGCCATGCGGCGCCGCTGCAATGGCGTGGGCCGTCCGCGACACTCGAGAGAGGACTTGCCTTCAGCCCGGATGGCCGGTTGCTGGCTGTCACTGGGGAAGAGGGCACCATCCTTTGGAATCCGGCTGACGGTAAAAAAGTCAGGGAACTTCCACGGAGCTTGGCCACCGGCGGCGCCACATTGAGCGTCGCGTTCAGCCGTGATGGCCGGCTTCTGGCCACCGGGCGGATGGGCGGTGCGTGGGAGTTGTGGAATCCCCAAACCGGCTATCTCGAATGCAGCGTCGCCAATGCCCATGTCGCCGGGATCGACGGGATTGCCTTCAGCCCCGACGGCAGCCGCGTTGTGACTTCCTCACGGGACAAGCAGATCAAGATTTGGGAGGTGGCAACCCACCGCGAGGTTCTGACCCTCGACGGACACGACAACTGGGTTACCGCAATCGCGTGGACCGCGGACGGGCGACGGATTGTCTCCGGCGGTCTGGACGGCATGGTCAGGATATGGGACGTCGGTCGATCGTGGTCGCGGGAAAGGCTTGGAACGGCAACGCAACCGTGATCCACGGTGTAATCGCAAGGCCATCAGAAGGTGTAGGGCCCCGCAGGCCATCCCAGGCTTGGCGGCAACAAGCATTGAGTTTCACAGCCACGGATCCTCGAAGAGCAGCTTGGCCAGGGCCATGGCCGAGGTCCGTTCCCGGCCAAACCGGTGCCGCGAGGCCGTATTTTGTGAAGAATCGGCAAGGCGAGCCGCTGGGACGTTGGACAGATTCGAGCGTTCATCGACAAGAAAGTTGGCGAGGCGCAGCGGCCTGAATAAGGCGGGGCACCCCTCAGCACCAAGGCATCCCCGAACCCTCGTCGCGTAAGCGACAAGGGCCAGTGTTCAATTTCATTGAAGGTTCTGAAATGGCATACGTTTTCAAACGCAAAGCGGACAAGGGCGACAAAAACAAGAAGTGGTACGTCCGTTGGCGTGACGCTCAGGGCAAACGGTGGCGCACCTCCGCGGGATACGTCGACAAGGCGGCAAGCCAAAAACAAGGGGAGCGACTTGAGGCCGAGTCGGCCCAGTTGGCCGAGGGCGTCATCACCACCTTCGACCAGCACAGGCTGCGCCCGATCGACGAGCACATCCGCGATTTCATCGACCATTTGAAGGCCCGGGGGAGAGCCACCATGTATGTCCAGCAGGTGGAGCAGAGGGTGCGCCGGATTGTGGAGGGGATCGGTGCCAAACGGATCATCGATCTGGACCCAGTGAGAATCGAGCAGATGCTGGCTCGTCTGAAGTACGACGACAAGCCTCTGGGTGGACGTACCGTTAACGAGTACATCACGACGATAAAAGGCCTCACCCGCTGGCTTATCCGGGTGCGACGCCTCGACATCGACCCGCTCGTAAGCCTCAGCAAGATCGAACCAAAGCGAATCCAGCAGGTCCACCCACGTCGCGCCCTGACGCTTGATGAGATCAGTCGGTTGCTCGCGGCAGCCGAACGCAGGCCGGTCGACGAGGTGACAACCATCCGCCGCGGCAAACGGGCCGGTCAGCGAAGAGCCAACGTAAGGGATTGGGTTATTCAACGAATGAAGCTTCTGGGACGCGAGCGCCGGTTGGCATACTTGGTCGCCGTGTGGACTGGCCTTCGTCGTTCCGAGATCGAGGCATTGCAGTGGGGCGACTTGGTTCTAGATGCCGAGTTCCCGGTCATCCGACTCCGCGCCCATGTGACCAAGGCGAAGCGAGCCGACACTCTCGCGATCCATCCTCAACTGGTCGCCGAACTGAAGGCCATGCGGCCGACCGATGTGTCGTTGCAAGCCCCGGTTGTCCCAACGGTCCCCAATATGGCTGTTTTCAAGGCCGATTTGAAGATGGCTGGCATCGCCTACGGCGACGCCACCACGGGGTATGCCGATTTTCATTCCCTCCGAGTCACCTTGAACACCAATATGGCCGTCGCGGGGGTAAGCAGCCGGCTCCGTCAGCTTCAGATGCGTCATTCCGACCCAAGGCTGACGGAGATCACCTACCTGGACGAAAGGATGTTGCCCGTCCATGAGGCAATCACCAGCCTGCCCGGGATTCAACTCACCCCGGCGAATCGTCGCCCCGACACTTCGTCAGATCCAGTCGAGCAGTTAAAGAGGTTCATGGCCGAGCGACAAGCGGAGCGAGAGAAGCGGAGAGCGTTGGGGAGAGAGCGGGCCCACCTGAAAGATCGGTCGAAAAAGCAAGACGGCGGGCGGTGATTAATTGAACAAGGCAAGGTGATAAACGCTTGGGTCACGTTTGCATTTGAGGGGAGTGCTGTGCGCTTGATAAGCTGATGCTGCTGTTCCCGACGGAATCGCCATCTCTTGGGAATGCATGGCGATGGAGTCGAACCCATGAAATCGATGCGGGGTGACCGAACATGAGCCTCAACTCAAGTTGGGATCAGGTTCTTCACTTGCGGACAGGGCGCGTCGGTGGGCACGAACGCCCTCATAAGCCCGCGCTTCTGCTCGCCCTGATTTCATTGGTCGAATCAGGGCGTCTTCGAGACAACAAGATCTCGTACGATCCCGAACTCTTTGAGGTCTTCCGCCGGTACTTCAGCATCGTTCAGACCGACCAGGACTCGATCAACATGATCGATCCGTTCTGGCGCCTTAGGACAGACGAACTGCTCATCCATCATGCAAGGCCTGGGTTTGAGGCCGCGGTGAACGCCCAGTCGTCGGCACCCTCGATCACACAACTCCGTGAAATGACGGATTTCTCCAGCCTTCGGTCCGATCTTTTCCTCGCCCTGCAAGATCCGGCGGAGCGAGACCGCCTGCGCGATGCCATCACTTCGCGCTATTTCGCCGAAAAGCGATCCGAACTGCTCCGAGTGGGGTTGCAGGAAAGGGCGATCGGCAGCTACGAGCAGTTGATTGAGCAGGCCGATGGCTCACCAATGCCAGCGACCGAAGACGACATTCGAGATCAGGCATTCCGACGAGTCGTGCTGCGGGCGTATGACTACCGGTGTGCTGCCTGCGGACTCAGGGTCATCCTGGATGATCTTGTTCTCGTCGATGCGGCACATCTAATCCCGTGGGGCGTGAGTCGTGATGACGACCCTCGGAACGGCATGGCCCTCTGCAAGAATCACCATTGGGCAATGGATCGATTTCTCATCGCCCCAACCCCTGACCGCCAGTGGAAGATCAGTCGTTGCCTGGATGACCGAATCGAAGGTCAGAAGGACCTGCTGAATCTGCGAGGCCGCTCCGTGCTTTTGCCTCGCGAGGATCGATTTCACCCCAAGGTGAACGCGCTGACCTGGCGCGAGGAACGGCTCCTGAACGCATGAGGTCCGTTCAACTGCGAGCCTTGCACCTCTTCCACGGCCGCGGAGTGAAAGGCCTCAACCAGTTGAAAGGCCTTGGCGACGTGCAGCGGTTCGTTCCGAAACCTGCACGGAAGTTCGATCGGAGGCAGCGCGGCCACCTCTCCTGCGTGCATCGACGGCGCTTGCTTCTTGTTGTGTAAGTTGAGATCTGCCCACCCTCGCTTCTGCCCGAACGCGGCTGCGACCTGCGGGTGCGCCAAGCGGGCTTTTGCGCAAGCCGATGTGACCATCTTGCCTGTTCTGGCGCAGCAGCCGGCGCAACACGACCCAGTCTTGGAGGGGCATTGGGTGTCACAGCCTGGCAAGATGGGCAACCACCGCCTTCGGCCACTCCGCCCCGGGTCGACCTCGCGAAAACGCTTGATTTACAGGGGTTTGGCACCAAATGACAAGGCCTGGCACCGTTTGGCACCAGGCCTTTCAAAGAGCGGGTGAAGGGACTTGAACCCTCGACATTCACGTTGGCAAGGGGCGGGCACCCCAACGTAAGTGTGGCGGGTGATGGAGTTACGGCGCACGCTGCGCCCGCTTGTACCGCTGCTTGTACCGACGCACCGAAAACCGAGCACGCCGACCCGTTCAAGGCGCTGGCGGGGGTGCTGTTGTCGTTGTCACCAGCGGACCGCGACCGGCTTGCCGCTTCGGTTCGTGCAACGGGCGGGGGATAATGCGTCGAGCTTTGGCCTTTGCGGTGCCTGGGATCGGTGGACAGAAAACGACAGTTTGCAAGCGAGCGTGCCCGCGAAATCAAGCAAGTTACGGAGCGAAAATCATGGGGCGCACCCCAGTTGTGCAGGCGTTCTTCGGCTTCCCGACGCTGCGGCAGTATTGGCAGGCTGTGAGACGGGAGGAGCGTGAGGCCGCCGCCAATCAGCGGGCACGGCGTAAAGGTAGTGGCAAGACCCGCCCCAAATGCCGCTGCAAGGCCTACCCCTGGCCCCACCGGCCCGCTGGCGGGTTCTGCCGCTTCCCTGACCCGCCGACGCAGTGCTGGCAGCGCACGGCCGCGAGCCGGCCTTACCGTCAGCGCTACGCTGGTCTGCGTCGCCAAATCGCCCGCTCGAACGGCCTACACCCGATTCGGGACCGGGCTGCGATTGATGCTCTGGTGCCGGGCGCGGTGAACACCGGCAAATGGCTAAAAAGGGGGCAACTGCCGCAACTTCGATTCCGCAATATCGAAATCACGCCGACGGGCTTTACGCTCCACCTGCCGAAGAGCGGGCCGGATTGGAGTCG
>JAPLMQ010000006.1 GCA_026386955.1 Planctomycetota bacterium | reverse complement strand
CTCCGTCGCTTGCGCGTCCGGCTAACAAGTCAACGCGCCTCGCGATTTGACGCCCTCTCGCCACGCCGGAAACTATCCGTCGGGTGGGGGCGTCGACGCTTCGGTCGGCTCACGTCTCGGCCGTCTCAATAGGGAGTCCACAACATGCAGGTTCGATCGTTCCTCAACGTCGCGCTCGTCTTCGCGGCGGCGCTCTTCGCCGGCTGCGACAACAGCAACGCCCCCAGCTCGGCCCAGAGGCCGGCCGGCGCGGCCGCCCCTGGATCGGCTGATTCATCTCCGGCCACCGCGCCCTCGGGGGGCGGGGCCGGGGCGGCGACGAACCCCGCCGCGCCAGGTCGCCCGCTCACCCTGGCCGTGATCCCCAAGGGGACGACGCACTCGTTCTGGAAATCGGTCGAGGCCGGGGCCCAGCAGGCGGCCAAGGACTTGGGCGTGACGATCCAGTGGAAGGGGCCGCTGGTGGAGAACGACCGCTCGGGGCAGATCGCCGTGGTCGAGCAGTTCACCGGGCAGGGCGTCGACGGGATCGTCGTCGCGCCGCTGGACGACACGGCCCTGCGCCGCCCGATCCAGGCGGCGAACGAGGCGAAGATCCCCGTGGTCATCATCGACTCGGCGCTCAAGGGCTCGCCCGGGAAGGATTTCGTCAGCTTCGTGGCGACCAACAACCGGCAAGGGGGCGTGATCGCGGGCGAGCAGCTCGCCAAGCTCCTGGGCGGGAAGGGCAAGGTCGTCCTGCTCCGCTACCAGGAGGGCTCGGCCAGCACCGACGAGCGAGAGTCGGGCTTCCTGGAGGTGATGGGCAAGAACGCGGAGATCGAACTGCTGGTGAAGAACCGCTACGCCGGCGCGACGACGGGCGAGGCCAAGACGGCGGCGCTGCAGTTGGCCGACCAGCTTCAGGCGGCCGACGGGGTGTTTTGCCCGAATGAATCATCGACCTTCGGCATGCTGCTGGCCCTCCGACAGATCGGCGTCGCGGGCAAGGTGAAGTTCGTCGGCTTCGACGGGTCGGCCGACCTGCTCAAGGGTCTCTCGGCCGGGGAGATCGACGCGCTGGTGGTGCAGAACCCCACGAAGATGGGCTACCTCGGCGTCGAGACGCTGGTGAAGTCGATCCGCGGCGAGACGGTGGAGCAGCGGATCGACAGCGGGTGCGGGCTGGTCACGAAGGAGAACATCGAGACGCCGGAGATCCGGGCGCTGCTGGGGAAGTAGTCGGCGCGGGGGACCCGGAACCCGGAAATGACCGCACTGCTCACCATGACCGGGATCGCCAAGTCCTTCGGCGCGACGGCCGCGCTCGGGGGCGTCGACCTCTCGGTAGGCGCGGGCGAGGTGCTGGCCTTGGTGGGCGAGAACGGGGCGGGCAAGAGCACGCTGATGAAGGTGCTCTCGGGCGCGCACCGGCCCGACGCGGGCACGATG
Source organism: Planctomycetota bacterium (assembly GCA_026386955.1). Lineage (GTDB taxonomy): Bacteria > Planctomycetota > Phycisphaerae > Phycisphaerales > Phycisphaeraceae > JAPLMQ01. The sequence continues at coordinate 10,052 of JAPLMQ010000006.1, read as the reverse complement.
ACGCTGGCGGGCCAGCCCTACGCCCCGGCCGATCCGCTGCAGGCCCGGCGGACGGGCGTCGCGATGATCTGCCAGGAGCTCGCCCTCGCGCCGGACCTTTCCGTGGCAGAGAACATCCTGCTGGGCGCCGAGCCGCGGCGGTTCGGGCTGCTCGACTGGGGCGCGATGCGGGCGCGGGCACGTGAGGCGCTGGCACAGGTGGGCCGGCCGGACATCGGAGTCGACGCCCGCGTGGGCTCGCTCCCGATGGCGGAGCGACAGCTCGTGGAGATCGCGCGGGCGGTGGCGGTGGGCTGCAAGGTGCTCGTGCTGGACGAGCCGACGAGCAGCCTGGGCAAGGCCGACGTCGCCCATCTCTTCGCGCTGGTGGGCCGGCTGAAGGCGTCGGGCCACGCGGTGATCTACATTTCCCATTTCCTGGAGGAGGTCCGCGCGGTCGCCGACCGCTTCACCGTCCTGCGCGACGGGCGCAGCGTGGGCGAAGGCATCGTCTGCGACACGTCCGACGGGCGGATCATCGAGATGATGGTGGGGCGGGCGGTGGAGGACTTGTATGCGAGGACGGCACATTCGTCGGGGGAGGTCGTGCTCAACGCCCGTTCGCTGGCGGGACGGAGCAAGCCCGCGTCGGCGACGATCGCGCTCCGGAGGGGCGAAGTGATGGGGATCGCCGGGCTCATCGGCGCGGGGCGGACCGAGACGCTCCGGCTGATCTTTGGCCTCGACCCCGCGGCCGGCGGGTCGGTCCGCGTCGGGGCCCGCGAGGGTCTTCTCAAGCCTGCTGGGAGATGGCGGCAAGGCGTGGGGATGGTGAGCGAGGACCGCAAGACCGAGGGGTTGGCGCTTGATCTAAGCATCGCCGCGAACGCCACGCTGCCGCGCCTGCCGCGCTGGGTCTGGCCGGCGCGGGCCGAGGGCGAGGCGCAGCGGTGGATCGGCACACTGGGGATCAAGTGCCGCGGGCCGGGGCAGGCCGTGGGGGAGCTCTCGGGCGGGAACCAGCAGAAGGTCGCCATCGCGAGGCTGCTGCAGGCCGACGTCGAGGTGCTGCTGCTCGACGAGCCGACGCGCGGGATCGACGTCGGAGCCAAGGCGCAGGTCTACAGGCTGATCGACGCGCTGGCGGCGAAGGGCAAGGCCGTGCTGATCGTGTCGAGCTATTTGCCGGAGCTGCTGGGCGTCTGCGACCGCGTGGCGGTGATGCGCAAGGGCGTGCTGGGCCCGGCCAGGCCGGTCGGGGAAGTGACGCAGCAGTCGATCATGCTCGAGGCCACAGGGGCCGCGGGCGTTCCGTCGGGCGGCGACACATCGCGGGAGACCCAGCCATGACCGACGCTCCGACTTCCGCGAGCCGCGGCGCGTTCCTTCGGCGGCTCAGCGCCCTCGGCCCGGTCCTGGGCCTGGTCTTCGTCTTCGGCCTCTTCGCGATCCTCAAGCCCTCGCTCTTCCTGACGGCCTCGAACCTGCAGCTCATGCTGCTGCAGACCTCCGTCGTCGCCACGGCGGCCTTGGGCATGACGCTCATCATCATCTCGGGCGGGATCGACCTCTCCGTCGGCTCGACCATCGCGCTGGTGACGGTCGTCATCGGCACGGCGATGAAGCAGTTCGCGGGCGACGCCGACCCCGCCGGCGCGGGGGTAGCGCTGCTCGCGGCGGGGGTGGGCGTGGCGGCGGGGGCGATGGTCGGGGCATGCATAGGCGCGCTGGTGACGTGGGGGCGGATGATGCCGTTCATCGTGACGTTGGGCATGTGGGGCGCGGTGCGCGGGGCCGCCAAGGGGCTGGCGCACGAGCAGATGGTCGCGGCCCCGGGGAGCTGGCTGACGTCGCTGATGGTGCAGCCGCGCGGCGCGATGCGCGGCGCGCTGCTGGCCCCGGGCGTCTGGCTCACGCTCTTCCTCGCGGGATTGGTCGCGCTCGCGCTGCACTACACCCGCGCTGGGCGGCACCTCTTCGCCGTGGGGTCGAACGAGCAGACCGCGCGGCTGTGCGGCGTCTCCGTCGAGCGCGTCAAGCTGATGACCTACGTCCTCGGCGGAGTGTTCGCCGGCTTCGCGGGCGTGCTGCAGTTCAGCTACCTCACCGTCGGCGACCCCACGACGGCCGCGGGGTACGAGCTCAACATCATCGCCGCGGTGGTCATCGGCGGGGCGAGCCTCTCGGGCGGGCGCGGGTCGATCCTCGGCAGCCTCATGGGCGCGATGATCATGACCGTCGTCGCCAACGGCTGCACCAAGCTGGGGCTGTCGAACTGGGTGCAGGAGATCGTCACCGGGGCGATCATCGTGCTGGCGGTGGGGCTCGACCGCCTGCGGTCGCGGGCGGCGTGAGGCGAAGCGAGGCGGCTTTGGGCGGGGCGGGAAGGCCGCCAGCCGGAATTGAACCGGCAACCTACGCTTTACAAAAGCGTTGCTCTACCAGTTGAGCTATGGCGGCAAGCGGGGCGATTCAGCGGAGTTTAACCCGTCGGCGCGGCGCGGCCAAGCATGGGTCGGCGGAGGTTCACGGACGTCACGGCCCGCTCGGCTTGTCGTCCGCCTTCGCGATCGCGGGCGGGGTGAAGCCCTCCTCGACCAGCTCCAAGGCGCAGAGCGTCGGCGCGTTCGCGGCCGTCACCTCCGCCGCCGCGGGGATGAACTCGACCGTCAACGTGTCGCCCGCGGCCACGCCCTTGATCTCCTTCACCAGCGCCGTGCGCGGGCCGCCTGCCTCCTTGACGATGTCGAACGCCTTGAGCGCCACCTGCTCCTGCAGCTTCACGTCGAAGACTCGCTGGCCTGGCTTGGCGTCGTCGAGCTCGGCGAAGTGGAGCCGGACGGTGTAGTTCTTCAACGGCGACTTGGCGGGAGAGCCCAGCCCGATCGGGGCGAAGTTGAGGCATTGCTGCCGGCCGGTGATGCCCAGGAAGGTCAGGGCCTCGCTGGCGGTCTGCGAGCGGCCCGACTGCATGGTGCCCGGGCTGGTCGCGGGCATGCCGCTGGTGTCGCGCTGGTTGGTCTGGAAGTTGATCGCCAGCGACTCGCGGCGGATGCCGGCCGCCTCCAGCGACTTCCACGGGATCGCCATCTCGATGACCAGCGGAAGCTCCTCCGCGGCGGGGTTTGCCGGCTTGCCCTTGGCGGGCGCCTCGAGCGGGATGGCGTTGGTCGCGTCGATGTCGTCGGGCCTGATCTTGGTCTTGGGGTCCATCGCGATGAACGTCTGGTCCTTGGGCACGGGGTTCTTCGAGCCCGAGCCGGCTTCGATCGCCTTGGCAGATTGGTCGGCCAGGACTGCGCTGCGCCACACGCCGTTCCACGCGGCATCCTCCTTCTCGACGCCCTTGCCCAGCGCGTCGTAGCGCGCGCCCGAGGCCGAGACGCCCAGGTGGACCGCGGCTTTTCCGTCCGCGTCGGAGAGGAAGACCTCGAACGAGTCGTCTTGCCAGACCGGCGCGTCCTCGCCCTTGGTGCCTGCGGTCCATCGTGAGACGAAGCCGAGCCGGTCGACCACCGACGGCCGTCGCGCGGCGATGTAGAGGTTCTCCGCGTCGTGGCGGAGGTAGACCTTCGTCTGGGTGAAGGGGAGCAGGGCCTGGGGCTCGCCAGTCCAGGGAGCGTTGGCACGCTTGCCGTCGAACGGCGGGGCCTTGTCGATCGGCATCGAGGCCAGCGGCGGCATGAGGTTGAGCTTCAGGGTCGCCTTTTGGATGCCGCGGTAGCCCGAGGCGTAGATCCAGGGGCGGTCGGTGTTGCGGATCTCGACGTGGTCGGCGTTGACGCGGTAGGGGCCCAGGTCGCGGTAGCGCATGCCGGGCGTCCAGACCGAGAACCAGCCATAGTAGACGGACATGTCCTCCTGGGGCTTGTAGGCATTGGGCCCGCCAAAGCACTCGATCTCGAGCGGGACCTGCATCACCGCGGAGAGGACACGCAGCCAGACGCCGTTGGAGCCCAAGGCGTTCTGCGAGGCGGCGGGGACGGGGAACGCGCGGGACTTCTCGGCGGGGATGCGCGGGTAGCCCAGCCAGAGCGTGCCCGCGTCGTCGCGGCGGTCGCCCGGCGCGCCCAGGTTGATCGAAGCCTGGCGCACGCGCGTGTCGGCGGGCCGGTCGAAGTAGAAGGCCCAATCCTCCTGCAGGCGGCGCTCGGCGGGGGCGAGGACCATCGTGGTGCGCAGAGGGAACGGGCATTCGCAGTGGCCGTTCTCCTCCGAGATAATCAGCAGGCCCAGCGCGGCGGACTGGGGCGTGCTGCAGCGGGCCTTGACGCCCCCCATGGGGCGCATGCCGCTGTCGTCGGTGAAGTCGTAGATCGACTGCGATCCGGAGCGGAGCTCCTGGGAGTTGGAGCGTCCGCCGCAGCCGCCGAGGCGGAACATCTTGGGTCCCAGCTCGCCGGTGAGCGGGTGAACGCGGAAGGCGGCCCGCGCGGGACCGATGAAATCGCCCGGGTCGTGGACGGCGCTGCCCCGCTTCATGTTGTCGATGTAGACCGCGGGGCGCGAGCCCGGGGCGGGCGCGGCGGAGGGGTCGAGCACCACGCAGGCCCACCCGTTGTTGAGCCCGTCGGCGGTCCAGTCGCAGAAGAGCCGCCGGCGGGCGATCGGCTCGTCGGCGCCGCCGTCGTGGAGGTTCATCGCGGCCCCAAAGCCGAAGCTCGCGGGCTTGCCCCCGGTCAGCTTCTCAAGCTCGGCCCAAGGGATGATCACGGTGGTCTTCGTGCCGTCGGGCTCGCGCGTGCCGGCGACCTCGATCTTCGGGACGGCCGGGCCCGCCCCGGGCGTCCAGGCCGGGGGCGTCTCCTTGTTCTGGGCGACGACGACGTGGATGTTGAACGCGCCGCGCTCGTAGAGCCCCGCGCGGGCCGCGGGCGCGCGGAAGTCGAAGTAGAGGTCCCAGGAGTCGAGCTTGGTGACGAGCGGGTCCTTGGTGGTGAGCGTCAGCAGCGGTCCGCGGTCGGTCGACTCGAGCGCGACGACGCCGGAGCGGCGGGGATCGACCTGGAGCGACCACTTCTGGACGCCCTTGAGCGAGATGGCGGCGGGCGGGTTGAAGGGGGCCGCGAGGGCGACCTGCTCTCCGGTGCGGGCGTCGAGCTGGATGACGCCGTCGCCCTTGCCGGCGATCTTGACGGCCTCGCCCAGATCGTTGGAGACGGCGTCGCCGAACGCGCGGAAATAGGCGGGGCCCATGCGGAGGTAGACGTAGCTGTCGTCGGCGGTCACGTTGCGGGCGTTCTCGTACCGCGCGATCGGGGCCACGATCGGCTCGGTGGTGCGGTGGATCACGCCGTCGAGCATGCAGGCGTCGGGCGTGGTGCGCGGGAGCGGGTGGGTCCAGAGGAGCTCGCCGTTGTAGGCGTCGACGGCGGTGATGGATTGCTCGCCCTCGACGAAGTAGCGCCCGTTGGCGATGGTGACGTCGCTGCCGGCGCTGAAGCCGTGGATCTGCGCCGTCGCGGGCCCGCCGAACCAGAGCGGGCGCAGGGGCCATTTGACGCGCTGGTCGACGTCGACGTGCTCGCGCTGGGACGAGTCCCAGTCGAGCGCGCCGGGGAGCTTGCCGCGGACGACGCACGGAACCTCCCCCTCGACCCTCTGCTCGGCGTCGGTCGCGCCGGTGGCCTTCATCAATGCCGCGGCCTCGGCGGCGCCGAGCCCCGGCGTGAACAAGTGGCCGCCGCAGGGCCGGAGCACGCGGTAGAGCTCCTTGCCTGAGAGGCCGGCTACGGGGCCAACGACGATCACGGCGTTGGCGAAGAACTGCGCGAAGGGAAGGCGGTCGAGCTTGGCGAGGCCCACGACCTGGATGCGCGAGCCGCCCCATGTCGTCTGGGCGAGCAGTTGCTCGCGCAGGGCCGAGGCGGTGCGCTCGTCGGGGGAGTCGTCGGCGACGACGCTGACGACGCGGAGCTGGGTTTGGGCTGCCAGCGCCCTTGCGAATTGACCGTCGGCGTCGCCCAGCAGCAGGGCGAACCCGCGGTCCATCCCCGCGCGGCGGAGCTTTTCGATCAACGGGGCCGCGGCGGGCGGAGGCGCGGGCGCCGGAGCCGCGGTGATTTTGGAGGCGGGGTCGATCACCAACGCCGGCGTCGTGTCGTTCCTCGACGCGGGCACGAAGCAGTAGATCGCCCCCGTGGTCGTGCCGAGGTAGACGCGCCCGTCGGCGACGGCGATCTCGCGGGCCTCGCCCTCGACGGTCGCGCGCCAGAGCTCGCGCTCCGTGTCGGCGTCCTGGGCGTAGATGGCGCCGTCCATCCCCTTGACGATCACGCCCCCCGCCAGCGCCAGCCCGTAGGCCCGATGGGCGTAGAGCTTCCCCTCATGGACGATCGCGCTGACCTTGGTCTTGTCGTGGATGTACCCCAGCTTGGGATTCATGATCCGCACCTGAGGGACATGGGGGACGCCCCAGGGCTTGCTCTTGCCGCCCGCTCCCAGCGGCGAGGGGACGATCGAAAGGACGTCCTCGTGGTGCCGGGTCATCGAGTAGACGGTCTGCCTGTCGATCGTCAGCCATGTCCCACTGCCCGCGCCGACGGCGATGCGGTGGCCGTTGCGGCGGTCGAGCGAGACGCTCGAGGAGTTGGCGTTGGGGATGATCAGCGTGTCGCCACTGAGGAGCATCGGCCCCTGCGGGTTCGCGCCCACCGCGCCCGACGCGGCGAACTCGCCGTTGTGCCCGCCGACGGTCTCCTTGCGCGGGTCGGCCGATTCGGGGTAGTCGACGATGCCCACGCTCATGAAGCCGGTGGTGTCGTTGCACCAGACGACCTGCCCGGTGTCGGCCTTGAGGGCGTAGATGAAGACGCCCTCCATGTTGAGCATGCCCGCGGCGGCGTAGACCACGCCGTCGGCGACGAGCACGCCCGTGCGCACGGGCCAGCGGGAGATCATGCGGTGGTTGCCGATGTTCCGTTCGTCGCGCGGGGCGGCGAAGAAGCGCCAGACGACCTTGCCCGTCGCGGCGTCGAGGCAGGTGACGTAGCCGTCGTCGGCCCCGAAGTAGACCTTGCCCGCCTCGATCTGCGGGGCGATTCGCACGGGCCCGCCGGCGATGTAGTGCCACTTCTCCTGCCCGGTGGCGATGTCGAGGGCGCGGACGGTGTCGTCGGAGGTCGAGCCGAAGCAGACGATGCCCGAGGCGATCACCGGATGCGGCGCGTAGTCGAAGTCGGTGCGGTTGAGGAGCCAGAAGGTGTCGGGCCAGGCGGGGCTGGGCGCCTGCGGGCTGACGTACTTCCACGCGAGGCGCAGGGGAAGGGCGAGCTCCTCCGCGGCGAAGCTGGTGCGGCGGAGGTCGTGCTTGTAGGTCGGCCAATCGCCGGCAAGCGCGGGACGCGCCACTGCGACGGCGAGGAACGCGGACAAGCACGCGAGCGCCGTCCAAATGAGACGGGAACCTTGGCGGGTGACGCGGGTCATGTGCGTCATGGGAGAGCCTCGTGGGGTTTGCGGCAGTCGGGCGTGGCGGAGGGCCGCGGAAGCGCCGTGAGGGCGCTCGGCGCGGCCGGGAAAATCAGTGCGGGCGGGCGTCGCCGCGGAGGGCGGGGGCGTCGGCGGGCTGTTCGAGTTCGCTCTCGAAGGAGGGGTCGACCAGGACGGTCCGCTTCGCGGCGGCGCGGTCGCGGTTGGCGCGGTCGATCATGTCGATCGCCTCGCGGAGGAGGTTGCCGGTGACGTAGCCCAGCCGGCGGACGGGCGAGGGGCCGGGCGGCGTGACGTGGAAGTTGGCGTGGCCGACGACCTCCACGTCGCGCGGGAGGCGCAGGCCCTGGTCGTTGAGCCCCGCGAGGGCGAACTCGACCAGGTGCTCGTCGGAGACGATCAATCCGTCGGGGCGGTCGGCGGGCCGGCCTGCGAACATCGCGCGGACGGCGTTGCGGGCCCAATGCGGCTCCTGCAGGCTCACGCCCTGGACCCACGGCTCCTGGGCCCGCATCTGCCGCGCTGCTGCCGCGCGGTAGAGGTGGTCGAGCTTCGCGAGCGGGGCGGTGGAGGATGTGAGCAACGCGATGCGCGTGCGCCCGCGGATCTGCAGGTCGTCGAGGGCGCGGTCGATGAACCGGCGCGGGTCTAGCCGGAGGATCAGCGGCGCGGGCGGGTCGCCCGTGCCGGCGAACGGCCGCCTCCTGCTCGAGGCCCAGCAGGAAGCGCGTGCGCTCCGCCCAGCGGCCCTTGGTGGCGTCGCCGTCGAAGGTCAGCCCGACGTGGAAGAGGTGGGGCGGGTGGGGGGTGACGAACGTCCCGCGGCGACGGCTGGCCTCCACGAAGCCCTCCTGCTTGAGCGTGTCCTGCGCCTTCTGCAGCGTGGAGCTGCAGACGTTCAGCTTGCGGATCAGGTCGGTGCGGTTGGGCAGGCGCGACCCCGGCGGGAAGCGGCCATCGACGATTTGGCGGCGCAGGCGGTCGACCACGGGCTCGTCGGTCGGGTTCGCGGGGGACATGCGGGGCGTCCTTCGGGTAATCTGTTTAACGGGCGGTATGATTAGATTATTGCAGACTACCGCCAACGGCCGTTTCCGGCAAGGCCGGAGAGGCCGTTTCGGAGCGGTTTCAATCGGGTTTTGAGGCGTTTTCACGAAATCTCGACTTGGCATTCCACGGCGGACCCCTGCACGCATGAAGAGCGCGACGCACAACCTCTGGCTCATCCGTCACGGCGCCCGGCTCGACGTCGCCGACCCGAGCTGGCTCCTCACCGCCGAGCGCAGGCACGACACGCCTCTCTCGCCCGAGGGGCGCGTGCAGGCGGGCGAGGTCGGGGCGCGACTCGCCCGCGAGGGAATCCAACACTTGTTCGCCTCGCCGTTCCTGCGGGCGCTGGAGACGGCCGAGCCGATCGGCGCTGCGTTGAACTTGCCCGTGCGCGTCGAGCACGGGCTCTGCGAGGCGTTCTATCCGCAGTGGTTCCCCGTCTGGCCGACGTTTCTCCCGCGCGAGGAGATGCTCGGGCGCTTCCCGGGCGTCGACCGCGGATATACCTCGGCCGTGACGCCGCAATACCCCGAGACCAAGGAGGAACTGCAGGCCCGCACGGCCCGCACCGTCGACGCCTTGGTCGACCGATTCCCGGGCAACCTCGCGTTGGTCAGTCACGGCGGGGCGATCACCGGGCTCTGCACGGCCTTGGTCGGGCGGGCCGGCTCGTCGGTCCACGCCGCCTGCTGCTGCCTCATCCACCTGGTCCGACGCGATGGGCAATGGACGATCGAGCGCGACGGCCGCGACACCTCGCACCTGAGCAAGACCGAGAGCGAGCTGCGGTTCTCGTAGCGGGGTCGTCGCGAAGGCGTCGCGAAAAAACCTCTCCCCCCGTAAGACCCGCACAAGCGTCCGGCCAAATCCGGACAAGGGCGCGCAAGTCCTTATTTTATTTTCCGGGTTTCGGCTCCTGTCCGGATTTTTCCGGACGCTGGTATCTATGTCTGGCGCGGGAAATCGGGTGTCGAAAATGCTCTAAATGATGCCGCCCCTGCTCCATTGCGGTTCCGCTCGGGTGACGCGTCGATGCCGGTCCGGTGCGTCTTCGCGATCGATTCGAGGCTTGGCGCGCCGCTGTGCGCGCGACCTGGGCCTGCGGGCTCGAAGGCAGTTTTGGGGCGAAATTCTGTAAGCGCTGACAGCTTCATGCATTGCGTCGTTTGGTGTCGTTTTGGCTGTTCAGGACCGTTCCGGCCACACGTGGTGGACGGCGCTCTTTGGGCGAAACGGAGCGACAAAATGTCCCGCTCTCGTGCCGGCGCGCACCGCCCGCAGGTTAACCTAGCCGCGCGGGGCTCGTTCTGAGCGTTTCCTGAGGGGTGGGCGTTCCAACCCGTTTTGGAAATGGGTAGTAAATATTTTTTCGAATTCGGGCGGAAAATTTTTGCGCCCCCGGAACGCGCCGCGCGAGCGGTCTGGGGTTCGGAGTTCCGCCTTTAGGCGGGTCTTTGCCTTCGAATGAAGACCGCGCAAACGCGGAACTCCGAACCCCAGAGTCGCGCGCCGGGGCGCTTCCGGTTTCCGAAGACCGCGTAAACGCGGATCTACGCGCCTCAGAGTTGCGACTCCGTGAGGTTTTCGTTTTT
>JAPLMQ010000065.1 GCA_026386955.1 Planctomycetota bacterium | reverse complement strand
CCAACCCACCACCATCGCGAACAACGCCTTCCAGATCATCACCATCCCCAGCGACTACATCAACGATCGCGGGGAGCTGGTCATCCGGATGCTGAACGACAAGCTGCCGGGCAGCATCGTCATCGAGACCGGCAAGAAGGGCATGGAGCTGCTCTACACCGTCGGCGCCTTCGAGCCCAACTTCATCCGCTCGCTGTCGATCATCTGGGTCCGGCTGGTCTTCCTGGCGATGATCGGGCTCGCCTCGGGCACGTTCCTGGGCTTCCCCGTCGCCTGCCTGCTGAGCATGGTGACGTTCTGCGCCGCGGAGTTCAGCCACTTCATCGGCGAGGCGATCGGCTCGATGACGATGGGCACCGCGCCCGAGGGAGGCGTCTCGGCCGACATGTCCTGGACCATCTTCACCACCCGCGTCAAGGGAGGCGAGATCTTCTCCGCAGCCAAGGTCATCATCGGCTACTTCGACTATTTCCTCGTCCACATCCTGGGCGCCTACGCCCAATACGACCCCATCCCGCTCCTCACCGACGGGCGGAACGTGTCGAGCGAGATGGTCATGGAAGCCTGGCTCTACGTTGGATTGGGTTGGACGGCCATCGCCGCGCTGGTGGGCGTCATCATCTTCTATCGCCGCGAACTGGCGCGCGTCACCGTCTAACGGGGCTTCCGAACCCCTGCCCCCACCGGAAACCCCCGGCACGATCATGAACCACAACCGCGTCGTCCAAATTCTCGCCGTGCTCTCGCTCATCGCCTCGCTGACGGCCGCGGGGTTCGTCTCCCCCTACGTCAACCGCGAGCGCATGGCGCATCAGCGCGTCATCGGCGAGGAGCTCGCCCGCTCCATGCCCCCCCACATGGCGGTCTTCACCGTCGGCCTGTCGGTCTTCCGCGGCATCGCCGTCGACGTCCTTTGGTACCGCGCCAACGCCCTCAAGGACGAGGGCAAGTACTTCGAGGCCAACCAACTCTCCCAGTGGATCACCGCCCTGCAGCCCAAGTTCGTCCAGGTCTGGATCTTCCATGCCTGGAACATGGCCTACAACATCTCCGTCGCCACCAACACCCCCGACGAACGATGGGAATGGGTCAACAAGGGGCTGATCCTCCTGCGCGAGCAGGGCATCGTCGCCAACCCCAAGTCCCACGCGCTCTACAGCTACCTCAACTGGATGTTCTATCACAAGGTCGGGATGTTCTCCGACGACATGAACTGGTACTACAAGGCCCGCATGGCCCTGGAGTGGCAGGAGGTCATGGGCGACGTGCCCGACGGCCAGACCACCCAGGAGGCCATCGACACCTTCGCCAAGATCGCCGAGTCGCCCGACACGCTCCCCGAGCTCATCAGCCAATACCCCGAGGTCAAGCCCGTCCTCCAGCGGCTCAGCGACAACGACTTCCCCCAGCCCGACGAGCGCTTCTGCCGCGAATACGGCCGCATCCAGATGTACGTCCTCAACACCGGCGCCCAACTCATGGGCTACAGCCTGAAACACCCGCTCCCCGGCGTCAGCGACAAGCTCTGCAAGATCATGGACGACGCCGAGCTCGCGCCCGGGCTCGCCCGCGTGATCGCCTACGCCCGCAACCGCGTCATCACCGACCGGTACCGGATGAACCCCGACCGCATGCTCGACCTGATGAAGACCTACGGCCCGATGGACTGGCGCCATGCCGCCGCCCACGCCTGCTACTGGTCCAGCCTGGGCACCGCGATCGCCGAGGACGAGGCCGCCCGCCGCGGCGAGACCAAGCCCAAGAAGGCCGACGACAAGAAGGCCGACGGGAAGACCGCCGACGCCAAGCCCGCAGGCCCGGAGGAGTTGTCGAAGACCAAGACCCGCGACATCGAACTGCTCAACACCTACCGCGGCTCGATCCACGCGATGCAGGAGCTCATGTTCCGGGGCAAGATCTCCTTCGACCCCGCGGTCAACCCGCCCCGCATCGACCTCATGCCCGACCCCCGCTTCTTCGCCGCCTACGAGCATGCCATGGAGCTCGCCTACGACTACATGGCCACCACCGACCCCAAGGGCGTGGCGGGCGCGAAGAACGCCTTCGAGGACGGCCACCTCAACTTCCTCACCACCGCCATGCAGTTCTCGTATTTCTACGGCGAGATGTCCCAGGCCCGCGACTACTACGACAAGATCGCCAGGCTCTACGGCAAGAAATACCCGGGCAAGTACGACAGGCCCATGGAGGACCTGATCCGCGACAACATGGTCAACAACCTCGACACCATGTACCACACCCAGCAGTTCATCGACAGCATGTTCCAGCAGGCCTTCACCCGGGGCCTGATGAACGGCCGGCCGCAGGTGTACGAGCGCTTCCTGGGCCTCGCCAAGATGGTCCACAGCCATTGGAACGAGGGGCGCGACAAGCTCTTCTTCCGCGCCGAGATCGGGCGCGACCGCCAGCTCCTCCTGCCCTTCCCCGAGCTCCTGCAGGTCAGCTACATCACCTTCATGCGCAGCAACGGGCTCAACCCCGTCACCCGCGCCCGCGTGTGGGTCATCTCGCCCATCGAGCTGCGGCTCGCGACCTATGACAAGATCCGCGACCTCGCCGTCGTCGCCGCCAGCCAGGCGGGCCTCGACCCCGACCTCGCCTTCCCCGAACCGCCTGGGGTGAAGGAATACCGGCTCGCCCATCCCATCGAGATGAACAAGGCCTTCGAGCAGCCGACCAAGGGCCCCGCCCAGATGGAACGCAAATAGCGCAGGCCCGGACCCGTTCACCGCTGGCCCACCCACCCCGCACGACCTAGATTGGTGCCGTGCCCGACCCCGCCGCCCATCCCCAGGCCCCCGCCATCCGACGTGTCGCGTTCAACGCGCTGATCGCGGGCTTCGCCATCATGGGCCTCAAGTACGCCGTCTACTATTTCACGGACTCCACCGCCGTCCTCAGCGACGCGCTGGAGTCGATCATCAACATCGCCGCCGCGCTCATGATGCTCTTCGCCCTCTGGCTCGCGCACCAGCCGGCCGACAGCGACCATCCCTACGGCCACGGCAAGATCGAATTCCTCGCCATCGGCTTCGAGGGCGCGATGATCCTCGCCGCGGGCATCGCCATCCTCTACGCTGCCGCCTGGCGCTTCCTCCACCCCATCGACATCCGCGCCGACCTGGGCGTCTACGGCCTGGCCTGCGTGGGCCTCCTCTCCGCCCTCCTCGCGGGCTACGTCTTCCACGCCGGCCACAAGTACCAAAGCCCCACGCTGTTGGCCGACGGCCGCCACCTGCTCACCGACGTCGTCTCCACTGTCGGCGTCTTCATCGGACTGGTCCTGGTCCACGTCACCGGCAGGCAGTGGCTCGACCCGCTTGTGGCCCTGCTCATGGGCGCCATCGTGGTCTTCACCAGCACGCGCCTGCTCTTCCAATCCATCAATGGCTTGATGGACCGGGAGGACCCGCAGGACAGCATCGCGATCAAGCGGATCCTCGACGAGGAGGTCGCCGCGGGCGCGATCCGCGGCTACCACAAGGTCCGCCACCGCCACAGCGGCGCGTTCCACTGGGTCGACCTCCACCTGCAGATCGACGGCGACATCCCAATCCGCGAGGGGCACGAGATCGCCAGCCGCATCGAGGGGCGGATCGAGCGCCTGCTGGGGCAGGCCGACGCCACGGCCCACCTCGAGCCGCATGAGCCGGACCGGCCGGCCCCGCATTCTCCGCAGCCTCCACAGCCCTGATCCCGGCCCCGCGGGCTCCGCGCCTTGCATTCGCGCCTGCCGCGCCTATGCTGGCCGCTCCCTTTTTCACCGGAGATTTCGGCCATGGGCATCAAGCTGGGCATCGTCGGCGCGGGCACGATCGGGCAGGTTCACGCACAGACCGCCAAGCGCCTGGGCGTGCCGGTGGTCTGCATCGCCGACGTCAACGAGGCGGCCGCGAAGAAGCTCGCCTCCGCCGAGGGCGTGCCCAACACCACCGCCAACCCCGCGGAGATGTTCGCCGACAAGGAGATCACCGCGGTGATCGTCGGCGTGCCCAACAAGTTCCACAAGGACATGGCCCTGGGCGCGATCGAGGCGGGCAAGGACGTCCTGCTCGAGAAGCCGATGGCGCTCAACGTCGGCGAGTGCGCCCAGATCAACGCCGCCGCCAAGAAGCACGGCCGGCTGGTGCAGATGGGCTTCGTCAACCGCTACTCGCCGGTCGCGCAGAGCGCCAAGTCGTTCGTCGACGCGGGCGAGCTGGGCAGGATCTACCACGCCAAGGCCAACATCTACCGCCGCCGCGGCATCCCCGGGCTGGGCGGCTGGTTCACCACCAAGGCCCTCTCGGGCGGCGGGCCGCTGATCGACGTGGGCGTGCACATCATCGACCTGGCGATGCACCTGATGAGCTTCCCCAAGCCGCTGCGCGTGAGCGGGAAGGTCTACGCGAACTTCGGTCCGCGCATGAAGAACTACCTCTTCGAGTCGATGTGGGCCGGCCCGCCACGGCTCGACGGCAAGTTCGACGTCGAGGACGCCGCCCACGCCCTGGTCCGCTTCGAGGGCGGGCTCACCATGGAGATCAACGCCACCTGGGCGATGAACTTCCCCGCCAACTCCGTGCAGAACCTCATGGGCTTCTTCGGCGACAAGGGGGGCATGACCTTCGAGCTCGGCGGGACGAGCCTGCGCGTCGCCACCGAGAGCAACGGCCACAACGTCGACATCACCCCCACCCTCCGCGACGCCAACGGGTGGGACGAGCAGCTCAAGCGCTTCGTCCACAGCGTCGAGACCCGCACCGAGCCCGGCGCCAGTGGCGCCAAGGGGCAGATCGTGCAGTCGATCATCGACGCGATCTACGACTCGAGCGAGAAGGACCGCGAGGTCGAGGTGGGTTGAGCGCTCAGGCGCTCGATCATTCAAACGACCGGAACGCTCGAGACAACTCGACTGAACCCCCAAGCCCAAGCACTGCGTGCCTGGGCTTTTGATTTTCCAATCAACGACGATTCAACGTCGCTCTACGGTCTGCAGCACATCGAGCGCATGCACGGGCTTTCCGTCGAGGACGTAACGGATCAACCACTCGACCTCGGGCCCGCGCAGCTCGAGCCTATGCAGCTCGTCGAGCGACACCCACTTCGCCCCGAGCGACTCCTCGTCCGCCACCGACTTGGGCGGCCGATCGTCCACCGGCTCCGCCAGGAAGACCACGCGCAGCCGAGCCGCGTCGGGCAGCGGCGTCTGCTCGATGCGCAGGATGCCTGTCAGCCGGATCGGCACCCCCGCCTCCTCCATCGCCTCGCGGCGGGCCGCCTGCGCGTACGTCTCCCCCAGCTCGACCTTGCCCGCGGGCAGGTACCAACATTGGCCGTGCTTGGTTTCGTGGACGAGCAGGAACCGGTCGCCCTTGCGGACGACGGCGATGGCGAAGTGCCAGGTGGGGATCGGCGGACTCGGCATCAGAAATCTCACGGGGAATGATGAATCATAGTCGCGTGAGGCTCAGTCTCGGGTTGAGCCGCGACTCTGTCGTCAATGAAATTTGCACCGTCCTGCTCTCAGGGTTATTTTTCTGCCCGACCGATCAATCAACCAAATTACAGGGGGAACCCATGTCGGAGCCGCTGTCGATCGACGAAGCCTGGGCACGCATCGAGGCTTGGCTCGGCAAGAAGGGCAAGCGAATTGCCAAGCGACTCGCACCCGGCGCAAGTGACGAGGCCCTTGCGAAATTGGAAGCGGCTTTCGGGCAAGCGCTGCCGGAAGCGTTCAAGGCTTCGTGGCGACGGCATGACGGCGCGCCGGAATCAGACTTGTTCCCCGCGACCCAGGATGAGGAAATGGGCTTCAGCCCCCTGCCGTTGGAGCAGATCGCCCAGGTCAAGCTCATCGATGGCGACTCGGGGAAGCGGCGGCTGTGGCTTCCGATCGCGAGCAACGGTGGCGGGGACTATCAATGCATCGACCTCGCGCCCGCAGACAATGCGCAGTCGGGCCGGGTGATCGAATGCAACCATGAAACGAACTCGGTGACGACGATCGCGGCCTCATTGGCGGACTTGCTGACGGGGCTGGCGATCGGCCTCGAAAAGGGCGCCTACAAGCTCGACAGCGATTGCGGCATCATCCGTCCCCATCAGGTGAAGCCCGGCGAACTGCGGCAGCGAGCTTTCGCACTGCTGGCATCAGACACGGGGCAGGTTTCGCCCCGCCGCCCCGAGCCGCCCGAGGGGGCACGAGCAATTCCCAAGCTCGATCCCGAGCGCCAGAAATTCGGTCCAGCCACGTCCAAGCAGTACGAGGCGCTAAGAACGATCGGCGTCGACGGAGAGGCCATGATCTTCTTCGAACATTACGCGCCTCGAAGCCCGTTCGAGATCGGCGGTGTGACTTTTCAACCCGTGAATTGGGTCGTCGGCATGAACGGGGACCACTGCACCCAGGACGCGAAATATCCCTTGGTGTTCGCCGTCACAGCCGCCGGAGCGCCCCTCGCGCTGATGGTGCATGACGGCATCATTCACCGGGTTTTTCTCTTTTCACCCGAAGAGAAGTTCGCGGGTGTGCCCGCGCGCGATGTGGCGAAGCGCGGCAAGCGCATCGCGGACCATGTCTGGGAGTTCCTGGAAAAGCTGGCCGCGGGAACGTTGGACCTGACGCCCAAGAAGCCGAAGAAGGGTGGCAAGACGGGGACGTGAGTCTTCGGTGTCGCTTCACCCCGGCTCGCTCGTCGCCGGCACGGGCTCGGGGGCGCGGGTGCCCGCCGGCCTCCACTGCACCAGCGCCACCATCGACAGCACGCCCAGCAGCAGCAGGAGCTTGGTCAGCGTGATCGGCTCGCCCGCGCGGTAGCCCCAGAAGATCGCCACCAGCGGGACGATGTACATCGTCATCACCGCGTGCAGCGGGCCGTGGTCCTGGATGAGCTTGTAGTAGAGGTAGGCCGCGACGCCCGTGCAGAAGACGCCCAGCAGCAGGAGCGAGCCCGCGGCGGCGGTGAACTGCTCGTCGCGCGTCACGTGCTCGAAGGCGAGGCTCAGCGGCACGAGCGGCACGGCCGCGAGGGCGATGCTCACGCACGCGAGGGGCAGGGGCGGGACGTGGGAGAACCGGCGCTTCACGTAGGTGTAGCCGATCGAGTAGCCCGCGGGGACCATCGCGGCGAGGAAGAGGTCGCGACCCGTCGCGCCGTCCTTCCACGCGCCGGCGAGGAGGAACATCATCAGGAGCAGCCCGCCGACGACGCCGACGATCTGGCGCAGCGTCGGGTAGACGCCGAGCATGGTGATGGAGACGCCCACGGTCAGCAGCGGGATCAAGGCCATCATCATGCCCATGAGCGAGCTGCCGATGCGCGGGATGACGTAGGGCTGGAGGAAGTAGGGCAGGGCGTAGCAGAGGACGACCACCAGCAGCATCGGTGCGGCGTCGGCCCGGGTCATCCGCCAGCTTTGCGTGCGCCGCACGGGAAGCCAGAGCAGCGCCAGCGCGGCCGAGCCGAAGATCGACCGCCCCGCCCCGATGGTGATCGGCCCGAAGGCGGCCGTCGCCTGGCGCATGAGGATGAAGGCGGTGCCCCAGGTGACGCAGACCAGCGCGAACATCGCGTGCGACCGGAGCGTGGGGCGCGCGGGGTGGGTCGAGGATTCGAGGGATGAGGCGATGACGGATTTCCGGGGGTGGCACGTCGGGGAGGGGACATCATAGAAGCTTCGACGGGCCTTTACTGGTCCGGACACAACCCAAGACGCGCACGCGCCACGCGCCTCACAACCGGAATAGGCCGGAGTTGTCTCACCATCCGCGCGTCCGGGAAGGCTTCACAGGTGAAGAGCCCATGAACCCGGGCCGATCCTTCTCATGGCCCCGGCCAGCGCATTTCCGGCCGGGCGGAGTTCAATCCGTGCTGCGTGTCGGCCTCAACAACCTCCGTCCGGGGATGGCGCTGGCGCTCCCCGTCCGCCACCCGCAGTCCATCCAGATCGTGCTGCTCAAGGTCGGCTACAAGGTCGACGACCTCTCCATCTCCAAGCTCCGCGAGCTGGGCGTCAACCACGTCTGGGTGCGCTACCCCAGCCTCGAGTTCCTCTCCCGCCTCATCAACGAGGAGCTGCTGCTCGCGCAGAACAAGGTCGTCGAGAAGATCACCGCCAGCTTCGTCGCCGCCCAGCAGCAGGCCTGCGCCGACATGGAGTTCGAGACCTACGCCGACTCGCTCACCGAGCTGGTCACCTACCTCGCGAGCCACCCGCAGGCGGCCATGTTCATGGGCGACCTGGTCGACTCCGGCGGCGACCTGATGCGCCACTGCTCGTCAGTCGCCTACCTCAGCCTGCTCATGGGCATGAAGCTCGAGACCTACATCGTCCGCGAGCGCCGCCACGTCCAGCCCGCGAAGGCCAAGGAGGTCGTGTCGCTGGGCGTGGGCGCGATGCTGCACGACGTCGGCCTGCTCGCGCTGCCCGAGGAGATCCGCAACCGCTACACCCAGACCGGCGACGAGACGGACCCGATCTACCGCGACCATCCCAGGCTGGGGTACCAGCTCGTCCGCGGGCGCGTCTCGCCCAGCGCCGCCACCGCGGTGCTCAACCACCACCAGCGCTTCGACGGCACGGGCTACGCGGGCGACAACGTCCCCGTGCTCGACGGGAGGCGCATCCACATCTTCGCGCGGATCGTCGGGCTCGCCGACCAGTTCGACCGCCTGCGCCACCCCGCCGTCGGGCCCGCGCGCCCGGGCGTCTTCGCGCTCGCGCAGCTCATGGCCGACCCGCTCGCGGCCGGGTTCGACCCCGAGGTCATGCGCTCGCTCTTCCGCGTCGCCCCGCCTTATCCGCCCGGGACCGTGCTGCGCCTCTGCGACGGGCAGTGGGGCGTGGCGATCAACCACAACGTGCGCGATCCCTGTCGCCCCGTGGTGCAGATCATTCCCGACCCCGCGACGCTGGGCGACCTCCCCGAGACGCAGGCCGAGCAGGCCACGTCCGGCGCGAAGCCCGACGCCGGGGCGAAGGTGGACGCCGCCAGCGAGGCGGGCGGCGCGATCATCAACCTCATCAACACGCCCGACCTCTGGGTCGCGCAGGTCGAGGGCGAGGACGTCGCGCCGATGAACTTCCCCGCGCCGACGATGCTGGCGGAGATGACGAGCAATCCCAAGAGCTGGTGAGCCGCGCGCCTCACTCCGGCGTCGCGATGATGCAGCGCTTCGCCCCGCCGATCCTCCAGCCCTCCGCGCCGCCGTTGCCGAAGGTGCCCTTCGGGTCTGCCGCGTGTTCGGAGTAGAAGACCAGCAACCCCTCGGGAGTCGGCACGATCGTGGGGTAGATGAGCTGGCGGTCGTTCTCCGCGATCCCCGCGTCGTCGACCACCACCGGCTCTTCCCACGTCTTCCCATCATCGGGGGAGACGGCGTACGTCAGCGGCGTGCGTGGGAAGAACGCCCCGGCGTGGATCGGCGTCGCGTGGTTGTAGAAGAGGATCGGGCGTCCGTCGGGCAGGCGCAGGAGCGTGTGGGGCGAGCAGCCCGAGACGAGCGTGGTGGGGGAGGGTGCGGACCACGTGTCGCCGCCGTCGTCGGACCAGGATTGGAACTTCGACCCGCTCCCGGTGCGGGCGAGCATGAGCAGCCGGCCGTCGCGCGTCTCGAGCACGGAAGGCTCGGCCATCCCGCGCTCGTCGTCGAGGATGGCCGCCTTGCGTGAGCGCTGCCAGGTCGCTCCGCCGTCGTCGCTGAAGAAGCAGAGCCCGGGGCTGCGGGCCCCTTCGTAGTACGCGCCGCCCAATGAGGCGTCGGCGCAGGCGACGGGGACGACCAGCCGGCCCGACTTCATCTCGACCAAGCGGTCGTTCATCACGTACCAGACGCCCTCGGGCCAGCCGAGGGCGCGGGCGGGGGACCAGGTTTGGCCGTCGTCGTGGGAGAAGGAGATTGCGGGCAGGCCGCCGCCGTGGAGGTGGAGGACGTGGCGATGGGCGAGGCAGGCGAGCCGGCGGTCGCGCAGGCGGAGGAAGGAGTAGCCCCCGTCGCTGACCATGCCGGTGAGCGGCCAATCCATCCGCATCGGCCCGGCGTCGGCGAAGGTCCGGCCCCCGTCGACGGAGCGGAAATAGCGCGGGACGGGGAAGGAGGCGGCGAGCTGCTCGAAGTTCGTCGGCGGCCGGCCCCACGGGGCGGCCATCAGGATCGAGCCGTCGTCGAGGCGGATCGCGCCGGGGCCGATGAAGATGCGCTGCGCGGTGTGGGGAAAGAGGATCTCGGGCTCGAGGATGAAGCGGGCGCGGCGCATGGGGGAGTCCGATGGCGGCGAGACGAGTTGTCTGGGTGCCACATGCCATCGTACTCGTGGCATGTGTCTGGGGCCGCACGTTGGTGGACAGTCGTTCGAAGTCCGCCCCCCAATGCCTCGTCTGAATTGGTCTTTATCGCTTGACGGGTTGGATTGGTGTCGGCGGTTGGCCTACTCGTCGCCCGTCCAGTTGGTACTGGAAGCAGCGAACCCGATCGATCTCCAGGAAAACCTCAAATTGAAAATAGAAAGCCTGATTCGCGAATCTGACCGGCAGAGAAATCAGCGCGGTCTTGATTTGTGCTGCGGAATAGTCCGTTGGAATCTTCCATGCATTGCCGTGCGCTTCTTCTGGAACGACGAATCGAAGCCGCAATCGGCGCAGCAAGTCCACCGTCTGCCGGAGATCACGAACGGAGAGGATCGTCAGGTCATACGCCTTGTATTTGAAACCGGCTTCGTAAGCGGCCAGATTGCGTTCGAAGGAATAGGCAGACCCGAACTCAAAGACGGAGCCGTCTTCTCGATCAACGATGAATCCACCGCTGCCGACGAGCATTCGCTTGAACTCGCCGGTGCGAATGTATTCGATGCTTTGGAAGTTGAAATACCACCCGTAGGGCTTCTCGCGCGTTGCCTCGTCGACTAGCCCACAATCGGGCCCGATCTTCTGAAGAGCGATCCGCTTCGCATCATCGAAGGTGATCATGGTCGAGCCCTGGAATGGCCGTACGTAGGAATGCTCTTGTCGGCGCGCCTGACCGGCGGCCGCAGACACATGCCACGAGTACGGTGGCATGTGGCACCCAGACAAAGCTCGTCACTTCCGTCCCCACCCGCTCACCAATAGATGAACCGCTCGAACTTCTTCCTGCTCGCCTCCGGCAGGAGGTTCACGTCGGGCACCACGTAGCGGTTCTCCTCGGTGTCGACCAGCACCTTGCCCTTCGGCCCGTAGTCGTGGGCCGTCTCGTAGGCCCAGCGGACGACGAACGTGCGCGGGCCCAGGTCGGTCTTGGCAACGAAGGTGAGGTAGTTGTGCTCGTTGGTGATCGACTCGATCTCGAGGATGTTGTGGATGAAGTACCGGCGGAGCAGCGACTCGTTGACGAGCTGCTGCACCTCGACGGGCCACTCGGAGAGGTCGCGGATGAGCCCGATCTCCTGGTCGCGGTTCTCGGCGTTGAACCAGCGGAGGCTGATGAACTGGTTGGGGAAGCGCACGGGCATGCAGCGCAGCGCGAAGACGCCGTTGTAGATGCGCTCGTTCTCGATGGTCACGTGCAGCGCGTTGCGGTTGCCCAGGTGGATGTGGGCGAACCTCGGCTCGAGCCAGCGCGGGCGGTGCCCGGTGATCGGGGTCAGCCCGGTCTTGGGGTCCTGCCGCTGCTCCATCGGGATCGCGGCCAGCGCGGCCTCGTCCTTGGCGAGCGCCTCCTTGGCTTGCAGGGCTTCGATCGAGTCGGTCGGCGCGGCGGAGCCCTGGATCTTCACCAGCTTGGCGTACTTCCCGTCGAGCTTCATCAGCTCGTCGTGGCTGCCCGACTCGGCGATCGAGACCACCCCGCCGCCGGCGACCTCGACGAGCGGGGTCAGGG
>JAPLMQ010000207.1 GCA_026386955.1 Planctomycetota bacterium | reverse complement strand
TCATCAACGCCGGCAAGCCCGCGAAGACCGCGTCGGGCTTGATCGCGCTGGCGGCGAGCGTCGCGGGCGTGGTGATGCCGGTCATCACCAGGGCCGTCGCCATGCCCGCCTGCTGGCCGCCGAGGATGTCGGACTCGAGGTTGTCGCCGACAATCAGGCAGCGCTTCGCCTCGACGCCCAACTTCCTGAGCAGCGGCGTGAAGAACTCCGGCGAGGGCTTGCCGACGTGGTGGGCCCGCTCGCGCGGGAGGTTGGCCCCGTAGGTGTAGAGCGCCCCCCAGCTCCCTGAGCCAAACTCCACGCCGCCGCCCTGCACGGGGAAGACCCGGTCGGCCGAGCCGACCAGCAGATGCCCGCCGCGGCAGAGATGGTTCAGCCCCGCGAGCGCGGCCTCGAAATCGAAGGCCACCGCGTTCTCGCGAAAGTGCGTGCCGACGGCGACGATGTCGCATCCCCCCTGCTCGCCCTCGACCCACTCCGCGCGGCCGGCCAGCATCGTGCGCAGGGCCCGCCCCGCGAAGTTGAAGATGCGAGGGCGCTTGAAGTGCGACATCGCCCAGTCGGCCATCGCGTGGCAGGAGGTGTAGATCGCCTCGGGCGGGAGGGCGACGTCCATCTTCGCGAGCCGGGCGGCGAGTTCCTCCGACGTGTTGGCGCTGTTGTTGGTCACGCAGCCGAAGGGCTTGCCCTCGCGCTGCAGGCGGGCGATGGTCTCGGCCGCGCCGGGCAGGGCGTGGTGCTCGCGGTAAAGCGTGCCGTCCATGTCGAAGAGAATGGCGTCGAAGTCGGTGAGAAGCATGGCGGCATGGTAGGGGTTTTGTCTCATGGCGGAGAATCGCCGTATGATGAAAACTCGTGCATCGTCGGGAGAACCCAGCCGCGGCGTGATTCGTAACAACGACCAATCGACCTCATGAACGCATGTTTCACGATCCAATCGTTCCGGCATTCCTGATTTCACTCAAACTCCAGGGGAATCCGAATGAAATCAGGTGATGTGGTGATGGCGCAAATGACCGGCGTGGACCCGAGCCTCTTCTTCATCGTTCCTATCGTCCTCTTGGTGTTTTCCGTGGCCCTGGGCTTCAAAGTCAGGGGCATTTGCAGGCGGATTCGATTCCGCGGGCGATCGAC
This sequence comes from Planctomycetota bacterium, assembly GCA_026386955.1. GTDB lineage: Bacteria > Planctomycetota > Phycisphaerae > Phycisphaerales > Phycisphaeraceae > JAPLMQ01. The sequence continues at coordinate 10,504 of JAPLMQ010000207.1, read as the reverse complement.
ACGGGAACGCGATGACCTCGCCGCTTTATGGGGAATCATCACGGCCGTGGTGGTCTTCATTGTTCTCATGACTCTGGTGTTTTGGGACTACCCGGACTAGCGGCGCCGTGGCATCGCGCGGTTTTGTCATCCACCTTTCCCCCGTCTACACTGCCCGCATGAAGGCGTCCCTTTTCATCACTTGCCTGACCGACACGTTCTATCCGCGCTCCGGCATCGCCGTGGTCAAGGTGCTCGAGCACCTGGGCTGCGAGGTCGACTTCCCCCCGGGGCAGACCTGCTGCGGGCAGCCGATGTTCAACAACGGCTTCCGCGACGACACGCGCGACCTCGCCAAGCGCATGATCGAGGTCTTCGAGCACAGCCAATTCGTCATCACGCCCTCGGGCTCCTGCGCCGCGATGATCCGCGACTACTACCCCGACCTCTTCAAGGGCGACGTCGCCTGGGAGCGGGCCGCGACGGAGTTCGCCGCGAAGACCTACGAGTTCGTCGAGTTCCTCGTGAGGGTGCTCAAGGTCGACTTGAAGTCGCTGAGCGCCAAGTGGCCCGGCGACGTGACGTACCACTACTCCTGCCACCTGCGCGGGATCGGCATCACCGACGAGGCCGTGCGGGTGATGAAGCAGATCGACGGGCTCGAATACCGCGCGATGGAGAAGATCGACCAATGCTGCGGCTTCGGCGGGACGTTCGCCATGAAGTACCCGCAGATCTCCGGCTCGATGGTGCGCGAGAAGGTCGAGTGCATCCAGAAGACCGGCGCCCCGATGGTCGTCAGCAACGACGCCGGCTGCACCATGAACATCTCCGGCGCGTGCAACCGCATGAACGCGGGCGTGAAGTTCCAGAGCCTCGCGGAGATCATCGCCGAGAGCTTGGGCCTGCTCGACCGGCTCAACCCGCCCGAGACGCTCAAGGCCACGCCCGCCACGCCCGGGCCGGCCATGCCCACCTCGGTCGCCGGCGTGAGCCCTCTGATACCGACCTAGCTTCCAAAATTGACCTCGACGTCGCTTCGACGTGCGTCCCGCCTGACCCCCCGCCGCTGGAAACCTTGCCGTGACCGCGACGCAATCGCCTCCCCCCACGCCCGCCCCGACGCCCCAGCCCGAATCGGCCGCGGGTGCCGCGAAGCCGCACGTCGCGCCCGGCCCGCCGCCCGGGCACGTCCACCCGCTCATCGTCTCGCTGCCCTACAGCATCCACGAACGGGCCGACAAGGCGACCGCCGACCCGCAGCTCCAGTTCTTCGTCACCCGCGCGACCTACTACAAGGACCAGACGCGCAAGAAGGTCTTCGCGGAGGTCTACGGCGAGCGCTACGACCAGATGCGCGAGCTCGCGGGCAACATCAAGCAGCACACGCTCGATTACCTCGACCACTATCTCGGCGAGTGGATCGACAACGCCGAGGCCAACGGCGTCAAGGTCCATTACGCCCGCGATTCGGCCGAGGCCAACTCCATCTGCCTCGAGATCGCCAAGGCCAACAACTGCAAGCTCTGCGTCAAGGCCAAGTCGATGGTGACGGAGGAGACGCACCTGCTGCCCGAGCTCGAGGCGATGGGCTGCGAGACGGTGGAGACCGACCTGGGCGAGTTCATCCTGCAGATCGACCACGACGCGCCGTCGCACATCGTCACGCCGATGATCCACAAGGACCGCGTCGCGAGCGCGAAGGCGCTGACGGCGGCGCTGGGCGTGCCCTACAACGACGAGCCGGAGGTGATCGCCCGGGTGGCGAGGGACCACCTGCGCGGGAAGTACCGCAAGGCCGACCTGGGGATCAGCGGCGGGAACTTCCTCGTCGCCAACACCGGCTCGGTGGTGATCTGCACCAACGAGGGCAACGGGCGCTTCTGCACCAGCGCCCCGCGCATCCACGTCGCCTTCGTCGGCATCGAGAAGGTCATCCCCGGGCCCGAGCACCTCTCGGTGATGCTCAAGATGCTCGCGCGCAGCTCGACGGGGCAGCCGCTGACGGTCTACACGCACACGATGACCGGGCCGAAGCGGGCCCACGAGCACGACGGGCCCGAGGAGATGCACGTCATCCTGATCGACAACGGGCGCACGGAGATTTTGAGGAAGGAGACGCGCGAGATGCTCCGCTGCATCCGCTGCGGGGCCTGCCTCAACGCCTGCCCGGTCTACCGCAAGATCGGCGGGCACGCCTACGGCGCCGTCTACTCCGGCCCGATCGGCGCGCTGATCACCCCGCTCTTCAAGGGGCTCGCCAACTACAAGGACCTCCCGCAGGCCAGTTCGCTCTGCGGCGCCTGCTACGAGGCCTGCCCGGTCAAGATCAACATCCCCAAGTACCTCATCCAGCTCCGCACCGACATGGTGGGCGGCAAGATCACCGGCCTGCCCGACCGGATCTTCTACCGCGTCTGGGCGGCGTCGCTCAAGCACTCGCTGACCTACCGCCTGGGCGGCTGGGCCCAGACGACCTTCTTCCGCCTGCAGGCGAAGTTGTCGGGCACGTTGGCGAAGGGCGAGAAGTATTCCGCCCGCGGCTGGCTCAAGGACGCGCCCGGCCCGGTGAAGGGTTGGACCAGCCAGCGCGACATGCCCACGCCCCCCGCCGCGAGCTTCCGGAATTGGTGGGACAAGGAGCACGTCCGCAGCGTGAATCCCAAAGCGGCCGAGGCGCTGAAGGCCTCGGGCGCGGGCGAGGCGAAGCCGGCGGCGAGGCAGCATTGAGGGGCGGTGATGACATGGAGCCCCACAGGGGCGGCTCAGCCAGAGCCCAGGGCAACGCCCTGGGTTGCCTGGCGAAGAGGAATCAAAGCCCTGTAGGGGCGCTTCAACCCAGGGCGTTGCCCTGGGCTCTGGCTGAAACGCCCCGTTGGGGCTAAGACGAATCACCCATGAACCCCACCGCCCACACCTCGACCTCCGCCCCGCGCACCACGCGAGAGCAGTTCTTCGCCCGCATCCGCACGGCCTTGGAGCACGACCGCACGATCGCCCCTTCCGAGCCGGCCCCCGTCGTCAGCGACGCGCTGGCCCGCACGACCCGCGCGACCGACGACCTCACCCAGCGGTTCTGCGAGAAGGCAACGGCCGTGGGCATGAAGGTCCGCCAGATCGTCGCCGGCGACCTGACGCGCACGATCGGCACGCTGCTCGAGGAGATCAAGGCCAAGCGCGTGGTGGTGAGCGTCGGCACGGTGCCGCAGGCGGTGGGGCTGAAGGACTCGATCCGCCGCAAGGGCATCGAGGTGGTGGATTGGGCGGCGACGCCCGGGCTGGAGTCGCAGTACGACACCGACGCGGGGATCACCGACGTCCACGCCGCGATCGCCGAGAGCGGGACGATGGTCTGCTGCAGCGACGCGGGTCACAGCCGGGGGCTGAGCCTGGTGCCGCCGGTGCACATCGCGGTGGTGCGCAAGGCCGACATCTTGCCGGACCTGATCGATTGGTGGAACAAGATGAAGGCGGTGCCGCCGACGCAGTGGCCCAGCAGCATCGCGCTGATCACCGGCCCGAGCAAGACGGCCGACATCGAGGGCGTGCTGGTGACGGGCGTCCACGGGCCGGGGACGGTGCATATCCTTGTGGTGACGGACGTGTGAGGCGCGGGGGTGCTTGCCGGGAGCGACGTCATGCGGACACTCGAAGGTTCACGCGGGATGACGCTGGGGGTGGCGGGGATGGTGTGTGTCTACACCCTCTTGGCCGTGCTCGTCGGCTCCATGAATTTGTTCGCTGAGCGGATGAATGAAATGAGCGGCTTTCCGTATTTCCCACAGGGATTCACGCCTGGCCTCGTGACGATCGCATGGATCGCCAGTCTCGCGCTTGTGATGACCATCCCGTTCTGTCGGCAGACCGCGAATTCGTTCTACGTGCTGTGGGGCGTCCATGCGGCCCTCACGGTCGCGTGGGCGTTTGCCGCACTTTTCCCGGTCATGCGCATCATCTTTCCGCCGTACGCGACACTGAGCTGAGCGCGGAGCCGGCTTATGCGAACGCTTCAAGGCTCGCGCGGGATGACGCTGGGGGTGGCGGCGATGATTGGCGCCTACACCGTTCTCGCGGTCTTGGCAGGCGCTCCGCTGATGCTGATGGACCGCCTCGTCCAGCGCGGGGAGATGGGGGCGAGGCCGTTCCGGATCTTCACGTCGAACGTGGTGCTGGTCTGCTGGATCATCTGTCTGATCGCGGTGTTGGCTATTCCGTGCAGCGAGGAGCGCGATGCCCGGTTCTTCGGGTATTGGGCCATTCACCTCATGGCGATGTTCGCGTGGCTCTTCTTTGCAGTGGCCTTCCTATTCACGCTTTTCCAGTATTCAAACTCCTTGTGACGACCTGTTGGACCGATGGGGCGATGTGCCCCTTGGGGGAATTGGGCAGCCGGAGGAGTGCGGGCATGCGAACTCTCGAAGGATCACGCGGGATGACGTTGGGGGTCGCGGGGATGGTGGGGCTCTACACCGTCTTGGCCACCATCGCCGCAACGGCTTCGACGCTTCATGAACGCTTCGACGAAATGTATGGGACCACCCACGGACTCCACGTGGTGACGCCCGGAATGGTCCTCGTGGCGTGGATGGCCACGCTTGCGATTGTTGTGCTCATTCCCATGAGCAAGAGTCCGTTGGACACCCTGTTCGGGCACGCGATCCTGCACGTCTTTCTGACGCTTGGCTGGTTTCTCGCGGCCATCTATCCGTTTGTGCCGTTGGGGCGATGCCATTTGACGCTGACGTGATCGCCCAGCCTGCCCAAGGAGATGGCAAGTGCGTTCTCTCGCCGGTTCACCCATGACGCTCTCGCTCGCAGCCCTTGGTGGCCTTTACACCCTGCTCGCGATCCTCGCCGGTGCGGCGATCCGCTTTGACGACTCCAGCGGAAACGCTTCGTTGACGTGGTTGCTCCTCGCGTGGCTGCTCTCCCTTGCGGCGGCTTGCGTCTTCCCCCCTCGTCTGGATGCGCTGCGTCCCGGGCTTCTGGCCGCGGGGGTGCATGCGATGCTGCTCTTGGCGTGGCTCTTTCACGCCGGAAGCGCGGTGGGCCACGCGGCCACGGGCGGCCTTAGATTCGTCGGATGACCTCCCACAGACCAACGACGATGGACGACGTCAACCCCTCCACCCGCCCCGCCGCCCGCGCTGGGCAGTTCTATCCCGGCGATCCCGACGCCATGCGCCGCGCCGTCGACGGCTATCTTGCGATGGGTGCGCCGGCGCCGGTCATCGGGCGGGCTCGTCGCCCCGCGCGGGCGGTGATGCTGCCCCACGCCGGATGGGTCTACTGCGGTGCGACCCTCGGGCGCACGCTTGGCCGGATCACACTGCCCGACACGGCGATCATCCTCGGCCCGCGGCACACGCCTTACGGGCCCGATTGGTCGATCGCGCCGCATGAGCGGTGGGAGATCCCCGGCGAGGCCGTGCCCGTCGCGACCGATCTCGTCGAGGCGCTGGCCGCGCGCCTGCCCGGCCTCGAGCGAGAGCCCGAGGCCCATCGGCTCGAGCACGGGTCGGAGGTCTTGCTCCCGTTCCTCCGACGGATGAACCCCGCGCTGCGGGTGGTGCCGATCGTGCTGGGGCGGACCGACGGGGCGGGCGCGAAGCGGTTCGCGGCCGCGCTGGCGGAGGTCGTGAAGCAGGCGGCGCGGCCGGTGCTGCTGGTGATCTCCAGCGACATGAACCACTTCGCCGACGAGGCCGAGACGCGCCGGCGCGACGGGCTGGCGCTGGCCGCGATGAGGACGGGCGAGCCGTGGGAGTTGGCGAAGGTGGTCGAGCGGAACCAGGTCAGCATGTGCGGCGTGGTGCCGGCGGTGATCGTGATGGAGGCGCTGCGGCTGGGCGGATCGGCGATCGCGCCGGAACTGGTCGACTACACCACCAGCGCCGCGGCGAGCGGCGACACGTCGCGCGTCGTGGGCTATGCGGGGGTGGTGATCGAGTGAGAGGTGCCGCCCCGGCGCTTGCGTGGGAGGCCTCCATCGGCGATAGTCTTTGCCCCCCAATTGCCGCAAAGATGTCGCAGAACCGTCATTGATTTAAGGAGCCTTCCCGTGCAGACCACGCTGATCATCCTCAAGCCCGACGCCGTGCAACGAGGCCTGATGGGCAAGATCATCGCCCGCTTCGAGGACAAGGGGCTGCAGGTCGTCGGCGCCAAGCTGATGATGATCAGCCAGGAGCTGGCGGCGACGCACTACGAGGCGCACAAGGCCCGCCCGTTCTACGCCGGGCTGGTGCGGTTCATGACCAGCGCCCCGGTGCTGGTGCTGGCGCTGCGGGGGAACAACGCGATCGACGTCAGCCGCAAGATGATGGGCGCGACCTTCGGCTTCAAGGCCGAGCCGGGCACGATCCGCGGCGACTACGGCGTCTCGGCCTCGTACAACCTGATCCACGGCTCCGACAGCCCCGAGGCGGCCCAGCGCGAGATCGGGCTCTTCTTCAAGGCGGGCGAGGTGATCGAGTACCCCCGCTCGGGCGACCAGTGGATCTACGACACCTCGGGCGGGAAGCCGGAGTGAGAGTCCGCGGTTTCGAGTGATCGAAGAACAGACGTACGCAACGGGTGGACAACTGAAGTTGTCCACCCTTTTTGTTGGGGTCCACGTTCACTGGTCGTCAGACGCGAGCTCAGATGCCCGCGAGCTTCGCGGAGAAGGCGTAGTCGCGCCCTCCGGTTGAGCCGCCCCAGGCGGTGACGCAGCAGGCGCCTGCGGCCGCGCCGAGCCGGCCGGCCTTCTCCAGCGGGAGGCCCTTGAGCAAGCCGCCGAGCAGGCCGGCGTAGAACGAGTCGCCGGCGCCGGTGGTGTCGACCACGGGGCCGGGCGCGGGCACGACGGGGATCTCGACGTACTCGTCGGCCTTGGGGCTCAGCAGCACGCCCTTGCTGCCGAGTTTCACGCCCAGCAGGCCCGGCGCGCCGCAGGCGCGGTAGGCCTTGATGATCCGGCGCGGGTCGTCGAGGCCGGTCTGGTGCTTGGCCTCGGAGAAGGAGGGGACCCAGTAGTCGAGGTGCGGGAGGATGCGGTCGAGGGGCGACATGCCGCCGCCCGAGCCGGCGGAGTCCATCGCGGTCTGGCAGCCGGCCTTGCGGATCTTGGCGAAGACGTCGGGCAGGTCGTTCTCGAGGTTGGGCATGAGGCTGTAGTAGCCCAGGAGCATGACGCGGGTGCGGGCGAAGAGGTCGAGACGGTCGAGGAAGGCCTTGGCGTCGAGGAGCTTGGGCGCGCCGACGCAGTGGAAGAAGCTGCGCTCGCCGGTGGCCTCGATGGTGACGACGGTGGAGCTGGTCGCGCCGGTGGGGTGCGTGAGCAGCGGGGAGTCGTCGATGCCCTCGCCGCGGTAGAGGTTGCGGATGACCGGGGCCCAGGCGTCGTTGCCGACGTAGCTGAGGATGGCGGTCTTGAGGCCCAGGCGGGCGAGGGTGACGCCGGAGTTGGAGGTGATGCCCCCGCCGACGATCATGATGGGCTCGACGTGGTGGAGCACGCCGCGGCCGATGGGCTCGGTGAGGCTGACGGGGCGGCAGAGCAGGTCGACGACGCAGGAGCCGCACACGACGCAATCGATGGAGCGTGTCATGAGGGAGAGAATAGGGATTCGCGGGCGGAGCGCCAATCGTGGGCGGCGGCGGGAGCGCGAAGCCGCGTCGCGGGTTTGGCCCGCGGGGCGTGGGTGGGTTACACTGCGCGGAGTCGGGAGCGGAGTCGGGCGGGAGGGGAGCCGTTTTCCGGCAATCCGTCCCGGCCGGATGTCCCGGCCTTGTGGAGACCTTCCGTGAACAACGCAACGAAGCTCGCCCTGGTGATCGGCGGAGCCCTGCTGATCGCCGTGCTGGGCTACTACTACGTGAACCGCGACACGACCGGGCCGAGCCATCTCATCTCGTCGCCCGAGGAGTTGGCCAGCCGCAACGAAGTCTCGGGCACGCCCGGGCCGAACGTCCAGTATGGACCGACCGGCCCCGGCGGCGTCGGCAGCGGGCCGATGGGCTCGCAGGCGCCGCCCAGCGTCGGCCCCGACACGCCTCCGATGGGCGCGGGCACCGGCGCGACCGCGGGCGGCGGCCCCGGCTCGACCCCGGGCTACGGCCCCACCGCTTCGGGCTACGGCCCCGGAACCAGCACCGGCGGCATGCCCCCCTCCTCCGGCTCGGCCTACCCCGGCACGCAGCCCGCCGGCATGGGCCCTTCCGCCACGCCGCCCACCACCCGGCCCGCCGTCGAGCCGGTTCATCCGGTCCATCCCGTCACCGACCCGCTTCCCCCGCCCCGCGCGCCCGAGCACGTCGACATCACGCCCCCGCCGCGCGAGACGGGCTCCTCCGAGTACGTCATCAAGTCCGGCGAGACCTTCGGCTCGATCGCCAAGAAGACCTACGGCTCCGAGACGCACTGGCGCGAGATCGCCCAGGCCAACCCGCTGGTCGACCCGAGCAAGCTCAAGGTCGGCCAGAAGATCCGCCTGCCCGATTCGGTGAACGGCCCGGCCCCGCGCGGTGCGGGAACGGCAGGCCGTGACTCGGGCACAACGGGCGGAGGCGGGCAAGACGCCGGCGGCGCCCCGGTCCCCAAGGGCATCACCTACATCGTCAAGCCCGGCGACACGCTCTCGAGCATCGCCCGCCAGTACTACCACGACCGCAGCCTGATGAAGGTCATCCTCCAGGCCAACAAGGACCTCAAGGGCTCCGCGGCGAACATCAAGCCCGGCATGAAGCTGGTCATCCCCCCCGCCCCCAAGGGCGCGAACTGAGCCGCGACCGCCCCGCCGCATGAGACACCCATGAACCGCATCCTGGTCACCGGCGGCGCCGGCTTCATCGGCTCCAACCTCGTCAGGCAATTGCAGGAGGACGAGCCCCAGGCCGTCATCCTGGTCATCGACGACCTGCGCGTGGGCGACTGGTCCAACCTATGCTCCGAGGACGCTTCGGGCTGGAGCTTCCGCGGGCAGATCATCCCCCGCGCGCTCAACGACCTCGACCTCTTCGGCGTCATCGAGGACTTCGACCCCGAGGTCGTCTTCCACCTCGCCTCGATCACCGACACCACCGTCGCCGACCAGAACAAGATGCTGGTCGACAACGTCGAGCCCTTCGAGGTGCTGCTCGACGCGGCGGCGGAGCTGGGCATCAAGCTGGTCTGGGCCTCGAGCGCGGCGACGTACGGCACGCACGCCAACGGCGCGGTGCAGCAGCGCCGCCCCTTCCGCCTCGACGACGCGGGCCGCCCCGCAAACATCTACGGCTTCTCCAAGTGGGTCATGGAGAACATGGCCCGCCAGACCTTGGCCGACAGCCCCGAGTCGCACGTCGTGGGGCTGCGCTACTTCAACGTCTTCGGCCCGGGCGAGCAGAGCAAGGGCAGGATGGCGAGCATGATCTACCAGCTCGCGCAGCAGATGCTCGACGGCAAGCGCCCGCGCATCTTCAACCCCGGCGAGCACGCCCGCGACCACGTGCACGTGCGCGACGTGGTCGGCGCGACCCTCGCCGCCGCGGGCGACAAGGTCCGCATGGGGACCTACAACGTCGGGACGGGGAAGGCGACGAACTTCAACGAGGTTGTGGCCGCGCTGAACGAGGCGCTGGGCACGAGCCTCGAGCCGGACTACTTCGAGAACCCGTTCAAGTTCTACCAGGACTACACCTGCGCCGACCTGAGCCAGACGCGCTCGGGCCTGCGCTGGTCGCCCAAGGTCGAGACGCGGGCGGGGATACTGGAGTACGCGCGGCAACTGGCGTCGAAGCCCAGGAACGCCGCGGCGCAAGGGTGACGCGGGCACGGGCGATTTGAGTCGTCCATCCTTCCGCGGAACTTGCAAAATCCGCGGGAATTCACAACCATACGCATCCCCCGCAAGGAGCCGATATGTTCCCCCAAGACGATCCCGCGCTGACCCAGCGCGAAAACATCCGCACCGCCGTCTTCGACCACGCCTCGCAGGCCAGCGCCTCGGTCGCCGCCCAGATCGCCCAGCTCATCCGCGACGCCGCCCGCCAGAAGAAGCGCTGCGTGCTCGGGCTCGCCACCGGCTCGACCCCCGTGGGCGTCTACAACGAGCTGATCCGCCTCCACAAGGAGGACGGCCTGTCGTTCAAGAACGTCGTGACGTTCAACCTCGACGAATATTTCCCCATGCAGCGCAACGAGCTCCAGAGCTACCACCGCTTCATGCGCGAGCACCTCTTCGACCACATCGACGTCCCCGAGGAGAACATCCACATCCCCGACGGCCGGCTGCCCGTCGAGGACGTCTTCCGGCACTGCCAGGCCTACGAGAAGGCGATCGAGGAGGCGGGCGGGATCGACCTGCAGATCCTGGGCATCGGGCGCACGGGGCACATCGGCTTCAACGAGCCGGGCTCGGGGAAGAACAGCCGGACGCGCCTGATCACGCTCGACCGCGTGACCCGGCTCGACGCCGCGAGCGATTTCTTCAGCGACGACGCCGTCCCCCGCCGGGCGATCACCATGGGCGTGGGGACGATCCTCAAGGCCCGCCGCGTGATC
>JAPLMQ010000243.1 GCA_026386955.1 Planctomycetota bacterium | reverse complement strand
AAAGCCACCGCGATCACCCTCCTTGGCGATTGCGATGTGAGGCTCATCCCGCATGGTGTACGATCAGATTGGCCAGGGCGCAACGCCTAACATGCGCCGAACGGGGAGGTTTGCGACGGAGCAGACCTGTCCCCTTTTCTTCTCCACGGGTGTTGCGATTCAAACTTGATTCCGCCGTGCGAATCATTCCCCCGTCGACTCTTCACGTGGCATTATCGGCAACAGGAAAAAAGTGCGGTTGTCCGATCGAAAGATCGTCGTCCATCCAAAGCTCGCATCACACAAGGCAATATCCGCTGCCTGCACGACAAGCGAGGCAAGTTTATTGAGTGCGTCTGCCTCCGGCAGTTTCGGTCCGGCGGCGCACACTACTTGGCCCGACCAATCGCCCGACAAGATATAGTATCTATCTGGACGTTGAACCCTGTACAGATCAAGCGCCTCGGAATCCGCCCATACCCTCCCCCGCTCCGCGCATACGTCCCGCGAAAGGCGCTTGATCAATCCCCGTGGCCAAGGCCTTCCCGTGCGGTAGGATTCAGGAGTGAATCGTTGATGCCACTCCTTGTACGCATCGCGGCCTTCACGTTTCGCGAGAGGTTCGTATACGATGCCCCGTTTCCCCAGGATCCGGGCCAGCGATTCATCATATGATTCCATCGCTTAATAACCTATCTATTCAATAGAAAAGAAAAGGTGTCAGAAAAGAAAAGGTGTCAGGAACCGATATCCGGTGAACCGATGGCCGGTCAAACGAAATGGAACCGTGCCCTGTTCCTTTATAAATCCCGACTCCCGTGGAAGCAATCAATAGGCCGCCTGAAGGCGGAACTCCGAACGAAGAGCCGCCCTGTTAGGGGCCGCATCCTGGCGGACTTGGCATCGTTTTCCCGAGTGTGTGCCGGCCGGCGAGCCTAAGACGTCACTTCATGCCGGACGCCCAACGCCGTCGCTTGCGCGTCCGGCTAACCCAGAGTCGCGCCTTCGGTGGCTCCCGCGCGGCTGCCCGCCAATTGCTGTTCCGCCTCCGGCTCCGGTTGTTCGCTCGGCGTCACCAAGCAGCGCAGCGCCGCCATCGTGATGTCGTCGAGCCGATGGCCTCCGCAGAGCTGGTCCAGCCGATCGGAGGTCCGGCGGCAGATCGCCTCGGGGGCGGCGCCGGCGAGGGGGCGGAGGAACTGGGCGACGCCTGCGGTCCGCAGCAGGCCGCCTTCGGAGCCGGGCGACTCCGAGACGCCGTCGGTGTAGAGGAAGAGCGTGTCGCCCGGGGCGAGGCGCTCCTCGCCCTGCACGAACGGGCCCATGGCTCCCTCGGCGGCGACGCCCAGCAGCGGCGACTGCAGCGTGCAGGCCTCGATCGGTTCGCTCCCGGGGCGGAGGCGCAGGGCGGGCGGATGCCCGGCGTTGACGTAGGTCAGCCGCCCCGTCGCGCGGTCGTACTGGCAGAGCAGCATGGTGACGAACATCGAGGCAGGGGTGTCGGTCAGCAGCGTGCGGTTGGTGGCCCGGGCGATCTCGGCGGGCGAGTGGCCCGCGGCCGCGAGGTTGCGGACGACGGTGCGCGTCACCGCCATCACCAGCGCCGCCGGCACGCCCTTGCCCGAGACGTCGGCGATGACCAGGTTGAGCAGACCGCTGGGGGTGAAGAAGAAGTCATAGAAATCGCCGGCGACGTAGAGGGCGGGGAGATTGACCGCGTGGAGCGAGAACTCGGGGCAGTCGGGGAACTTGGTCGGGAGCAGGTCGGTCTGGATCTGGCGGGCGATGCGCAGCTCGCTCTCGACCTTCTCGCGCGCGGCCGACTCCTCGGTGAGCGCGGCGATCTGGTGGCGGATCTGCCGGGTCATGTTGTTGAAGCCGATGGCGAGCCGGCCCAACTCGTCCTTGGTGTTGACGTCCTTGACCTCGGCGTCGAGGTCGCCCGCGGCGAGTTGGTCGAC
>JAPLMQ010000161.1 GCA_026386955.1 Planctomycetota bacterium | reverse complement strand
CGGCGGTGGAGTTCGCCGGCGCGGCGGCGGCGATCAGTGTGACGCGCTTGGGCGCGCAGCCGTCGATCCCGAATCGGGGCGAGATCGAGGCGATGCTCGCGTCGGCGCGGTGAGTTGACCTCACATGCGTCGGTCAGGGCTTGACGACGCCCGCCACGGGATGGTTCAACCGCAGGTCGATCTCGCCCAGCAGGCGGAGATCATCCAACGCAACCGCCAACTTCTCGATCGCCTGCGGCGGCGCGTTCTCAGGCGTGGCGACGCCGCCGAGGTTCGAGCCGACGGTGCGGGAGTTGATGAGGTGGACCGTCGCCGCGTCGGTCTTCTTCACGTCGAGCGTGTCATCGTAGAAGCTGCAGCCCCAGAGCGAGAACGCCAGCGGGCGCGTCCCGGCGTGGATGAGCCGCATCGGCTTGGGCTCGATGTAGAACTGGGTCGAACCCATGTAGATCGCCCCGCCGTAGTTGTTGACCGCGATGGCGACCGGCGTGGTGTTCGCCGCGACGGTCAGGTTGACCTTCGGGCACTGAAGCGTCACCCGGCCGACCGGGTCGTCCGGCCCGCCTTCGAAGGAGAAGCCGTTGTCGGTCTGCTCGATAGTAGAAGTCGCTGGCGACGAAGCTCTGGTTGTCCTTGATGTAGAGCGCGTGGGTGCAGATGGTGCCCAGGTGCGAGAGCGCGTCGACGAAGCCGTCGCGGCGCTTGTCCTTCCCCTCGACGGTCACCGAGCCCTCGTAACTGTTGCCCACCAGGATCGTCGCCCGCGCGGAATCCTCGACGCGGAGGTTGCCCTGCAGGTGCGGCATGCGCACGACGGCCTCCTTGCCCAGCCCGCGCAGGACCATTCCGCGTGTCCGCGGCTGCTTCTGGTACATCCCGAAGACGTTGACGTTGTCGTAGGTGATCGACGAGGCCTTGTCCGATCCCGTCTGCAGGATGTCGATCCCGTTGGCCATCGGGCCGGTGTCGTGGTTGCCCGCGGCCAGGTTCTCGATCGTGATCCGCAGCGGATCGTGGATCTCGACCATGTTCGCCCCCGCGGGGCCTTTCCAGAGCAGGGCCGACTTGAAGCCGGTCCCGCCCACGCGGTAGTCGGCTCCGGTGATCTTCAGCGGCGAGGTGACGACGTAGGTCCCGCGCGGGAGGTAGACGAGCGCGCCGTTGGCCTTCTCGCGGGCGGTGTCAATCGCCTTCTGCAGGGCGGCGGTGTCGTCGGCCTGCCCGTCGCCCTTGGCGCCGAAGTCGCGCTTCACGTCGAGGATCGCTGAAGGCACGGCCGCGGTGTCGACGAGGAAGCGGTGCTCCGCCGAGGCGAGCGAGCCCTTGCGCTTGCCCGCAGGAATCTCGACGACCTTGGCCTGCTCCTGCCCGCGCACGAGGCTCTTCAAATCGGCGGGCGTGTTGCCCGAGGCGGTGAGCAGTTGACCCGGCCAGATGTGGACCGGGGCGTTGGTTGTCCCCGCGGGCGGGTTGGTGAAGGCGCAGTCGAAGAGCGTCACCGGGGCGGAACTGATCTCGACCGCGCCTTCGGGATTCGTCCAGCCCGAGACCTGGCAGTCCTGCACCGTCACCGGGGCGACGGGGTTGACCGAGCGGAGGAACCGGCCCGAGCCGACCGAGACGCAGCGGCGGACCGACGAGCCGTGCTCGGGGTTGAGCAGGAGGTCGACGTCGGCGCTGGCCTCGAAGCGGCAGTTGCGGACGTAGGTGTTGCCGTGCTGGCACTCGACGGCGATGTTCGACCGGCGGAATTCGCAGCCGTCGATGGTGAAGTCGTAGTCGTTGAAGGAGAGGAAGGCGATGCCGCGTTTGCAGTCCTCGAACAGGCAGTTCTCGAACATCGTCTCGGCGGTGGCGGGGGCGTCGTTGACCAGCACGCCCGAGTCGGTGAGGTTGAAGAAGGCCAGGTGGCGATGGCCGATCTCGGTCTTGAAGTGGATGTTGTGGTGGTGCAGCCCGACGGTTGCCTTGCCCTTGCCGTCGAAGGAGAGCCCCTGGTAGCGGCTGTTGGTGCAGGAGCTGTCGAGCCACATGGGCTTGCCCGCGGGGCCGTCCCAGACGAGGCGGGTGTCGCGCCCGTGGCCGATGATCATGACGCCGACGGGGCGCTCCTTGGGCGCGTGGCGGAGTGTGTCGGTGATGCGGTAGGTGCCCGCGGGGAAGTAGATCACCGTGCCGTTGGTGACTTGGCCGAGCGCCTTCTGGATGGCGGCGGTGTCGTCGGCCACGCCGTCGCCCTTGGCGCCCGGTGCGCCGCCAACCGAGTCCTTCACGCTGATCCAGTCGCTGCGCTTCTCCCAGTTGAGCGCGGGAATCTGCATTGAGATTTGCGTGGCCGGGGCGGCGGCGAAGAGGCGCACGGCCGAGAGGGAGAGGACGAGCAGCGCGATGAGCGGGCAGAATTTCATGGGAAGTTTTCCTGGCGGAGGCCAACAAAAGGCGAATCGACGCCCGCGAAAACAAGCGGGGCGCTCGGGAGGATTCAACGCGGTGGTGCGGGGCGAGTCAATCGGCGGGTGGCAATCGATTCGGACAGGCTTGCGAAACGACGCATGCCCGACGCGAGGGCCATGTCATGGGGTCATCGGGCAGTCTTGCCGGACCGGCCGCCGCCCGCGCTGTATCGGGCGAGCCGGCCGCGGAAGGCGAGCATCTGGCGGAAGGCCTTGGCGCAGAACTTGAAGAGCTTCCACCGGCGGATCGAGACCACGCCCGTGCGCCGCTCCGCGTGGGGCACCTCCTGCTCGACGATGTCGTACCCGCAGCGGCGGGCGAAGAGGGCTAGGAAGAGCGAGGGGGCGAGCGTGTCGGGCGGGATCAGGTCGCGGGCCTCGAGCCAGATGGAGCGGCGGATGATCTTGTAGGGGACGTTCGCGTCGCGCAGGCGGACGCCGAAGAGCAGCGGGAGCGTGGCGCGGATGACCTTGGTCAGCCAGAGGCGCAGGCGCGGGTCGTGCCGCTTGACGCGCACGCCCCACGCGCCGTCGCGGCTCTTGGCCGCCTCCCAGAGCGGGGGGAAGGCCTCGAGCGGGATCTGGCGGTCGGAGTCGATGAGGAAGACGAACTCGCCCTGCGCCGCGTCGAGCCCGGTGCGCAGGGCCCGCCCGTGGCCGCCGTTCTTCTGGTGGATCACCTTGAGTCGGGGCTCGGAGGCGGCGAGCCGGTCGAGGATCGCGCCGGTGCCGTCCTTGCTCCCGTCGTTGACGACGACCAGCTCCGCCCCCGGCAAGATCGAGAAGAGATGGGCGCGGACGTCCTCCACGGCGGCGGCGATCGCGCCCTCTTCGTTGTAGGCGGGCATCACCACCGAGACGGGGATCGTGGGCGGCTGGCTCATGAGGGAAATCCGTCGGGCGGCTCTAGGAGATGTCTTGCTTGCGACTGCCGCAAACAGTGCGATGTGGACGTCCGGCGAAGAGACGGGCGGGGCGGATTATATCGCCGTGGCCATGCAATGGATGATACATCCCAAGCTCAGAACTTCACGTGCGTCCGCGGCGGCAGCGGCGGGGGCGCGGGGAAGGCCCACTCGCGGACCGCCACGTCGTGCTTCCCGTCGAACACGGCGAAGGCGACGGCGAACTGCGGCGTCGGGAGGCCCTTGGAATAGGACGGGTCGTCGGCAAAGCCCGCGAACCAGCGCACGCCGTCGAGCGTGAACATCGGACGGACGATCCCCTTGGGCCAGGTCACCGCGAGCGAACGCATCTTGCCCGCGACCTTGCCGGTGATCTCCGTGTCGGTGAAGGTCAGGTCGAACGGCCCCACGCCTCGGACGCCCACCGCCCCGGCCGAGAGTTGCACGTAGTTGGCCATGTCGGAGATGAAGCGGACCTTGCCCGGCGATACGATGACGGAACTCGGCCCGCCGTTGATGCAGACGCCGTCCTTCGACCATGGCGGGGCGCCTATTTTCGACGTCACGTAGGTGGTGGCGTCGCCCTGCGTGCTCACCTGGACGATCTCGTCGGTCTTCAGCCCGCTGCCCTCCTGCGATTTCTTCACAATCGCCGGGTCGGGCGAGAAGTCGGCCGCGGGCTCGGAGTGCATGACTTGCTGCCCCGGCTTGATCTCGCCGATGGGCACGCTGGCCTCGAACGGATCGTTGCTGACCAGAACGTGTCCTTTGTAGCCCGCCCTGCCCATGCCGCGCGTGAGTGTGAACGTCACCTTCTCCTTCCCGACGCGCACCGCGCCTGCGAACCCCATGAACTCGACGTCGTCGACCTTCGCCTTCATCAACTCGCCGGTGGGCAGGCCGAGGAAGACGTAGTCGACGCCCTGGGCGTGCGTCACCTTCACGACGCCGGGCGAGGGCGACTCGATCTTCGGCGGCGCCTCATCCTTCCCGCGCGGGAAGAGCACCCACGTCTGCCCCTGCCCGGGCGGGTTGGTCAGCCGCATGACGACGTGCTGCTCGGTCGCGCTGCCGACGGTCGCGGGCGTCACCGGCTTGCCGTCCTTGGAGATCCAATTGCGTGACATCGGCTGCTCTTTGGGCCAGCGGGCCGCGAAGTTGGCGCCGTGCGGGCTGATGACCTCGGAGAGCTCGGTGAAGTCGGGCGCGGGCGGCGTCGGCTGGAGGAAGGCGACGTCGAGCTTCGTCGGCCACTCGGTGTCGACCAGCATGCGCCCGTCCTTGAACTGCACGTTTTCCTTCCTGCCCAGCAAGTTCAGGAACAGGTGCGAGGTGAGCGAGCCCGGGCCCGAGGTGCTGTCGCGGATGACGAAGTAGTTGGGCTCCGTCGCGGTCTTGCCCTTGAGGAAGACCACCTGCCGGTCCCACGAGAAGGCGCCTTGCTTCTGTTCGCCCTCGCCCGAGAGGAGTCGCACGGGCTTGCCGTCGGCGGGGCGGAAGGGAGGCGTCGCGCCGGGCTCGATGAACCAGTCGGGGACGCCGGTGGAGACCCAGGCGTAGTCCACGCTCGGGCCGAAGCGGTGGTCGAGCACGTTGCCGTCGGGCCAGCCGTAGGGGATCTGGTTGGAGGGGTCGCCGAAGCGGACGGTGTTGTAGACGTCGACGTTCTTGTCGGGGCTGCCCCAGTATTGGTAGGGCTGGTCGGGGACGAGCGGGGCCCCGCGGCTGAAGAGGATGAAGTGGCCGGGGTCGGTGTACCAGTGGCTCCAGTTGAAGCCCGAGCGCAGGAGCATGTAGGTCTCGTCGGGGCCCTGGTGGGCGCGGAAGATCACGCCGATGCCGGGGAAGAGCCGGCTGGCAAGCTTGGGCTCGACGGGCTCGACGCCCTCGGCCTTGAGGCTGGGGTTGCCGTCGAGCGTGGAGGCGCCGTTGGCGTTCCAGGCCCAGAGGAGGTTCGCGGCGAAGGGCTTGTCGCGCGGGGCGATCGAGCCGGCGGCGTCGGAGAAGGTCGCGGTGTTGCTCGGCGGGCTGTTGGCCATGCCGGGGATCATGCGCGTGCCCCAGCGCGGGTAGATGGGCGTGAGCAGGTTGAGGTAGTAGTCCCAGTCCTGCTTGTGGTAGTCGAAGAGACGGGCGAGCAGCTTCTCGTCCGCGCCGGCCTTCACGAGCCCGGGCAGCGCGTTGGTCGTGCGGGCGTAGCCGTGCATGTGGTAGGCCCCGCCGAACTCGAAGTACCCGCCGCCGGGGGCGATCTGGGTGGCCATCTTGTATTCGGTGAAGCCGGCCATGTGCGTGCGCCACGCGGCGGCCATCGGGTGGTCGGGCAGCAGGGCGAGGAAGGTGTCGGCGCTCATGAAGCGGGCGGTGCCCATGTTGGGGTTGCCCGGGTGGCTGCCGTTGGCGTACTGCATCACGTCGGCCTCTTCGTAGAGATAGGCGGCAAGCGCGAGCTGGGCCCGCAGTTCGGCGCGCTTCTCGGCGGGCAGCCCGGGCCACGACAGCACCTCGTCGGCGTGGTCGGCGAAGAGGTAGTTGCCCGCGCAGACGTGATGGCTGGGATCGGGGTAGGAGAGGAAATAGCTGGCGATCCAGCGGAGCTCCTTCTCCTGCACGATCGGCAGCTTGTCGCCCTTCTCGGCCGGGGCGGTGCGGTAGAGCCGCGGATATTTCACGCCCGAGTCGGGCCATTCGAGGATGAAGTCCTTGTAGCGGTCGAGCCCGACGATGCCGTAGCTGCTCCACAGCCGCGCCATCGGGCCGAGGCTCGCGAGCGGCTTGAGGCCGTGCCACGGGGCGGACCAGGAGACCATCGCCTTCTCGGCCTGGGGCCACTTTGGCGTGCCCAGCACCAGGCCCCACGCGCGCCGGCCGAGCGTGACGGGCAGCGCGGGGTCATGCTCCTGCATGGAATAGGGCGAGGTGTCGGAGCCGATCTCGCGGTACCAGACCGCGGGGCGGACCGCCATCGGGAAGCGCACGCGGGCCTCGCCCGGCTTGGTCGACTCCACCTGCAGGGCGATGGTCCGCCGCCACCAGCCGCGGTTCATCGGGATGTAGCCCACCAGCGCGAAGTCGTCGGGCTTGGCCTTCTGCTCCTCCTCGCGGAAGAGGCCCAGGCACCAGCGCGTCGGCTGCTGCAGGCGCTTGGCGCGGTCGACCAGCTTGTCGATGGTCTCGACCGTGGTGGTGTCGCCGCCGACGCCGTTGCCGAAATGCTGGCCGAATTCGTAGCGGTCGGGCGACCAACCCGAGCCCAGGTCGATCTCCCAGAAGTCGGCGTCGCTGTGCTCGTTGACGTCGAACTCCTCGCGCACCTTCGCGAGCGGGACGTCGTGCGTCATGGTGACGTCGGCCCGGTAGAAGCCGCCCGCGGCCCACTGGATCTCGTAGCGCACGGTGGTCAGCACCGGGCCGTCGACGATGGTCTTGACGCTCAGCGATTTGGCGAGGCGCTCGCTGAGGATCTTCCCGCCTCCGATCCATTTGGCCGCCGCCGCG
This sequence comes from Planctomycetota bacterium, assembly GCA_026386955.1. GTDB lineage: Bacteria > Planctomycetota > Phycisphaerae > Phycisphaerales > Phycisphaeraceae > JAPLMQ01. Next base: position 8,635 of record JAPLMQ010000161.1, on the reverse strand, counting down.
TCTGCGCCGTTGGCGCGGAAGGCCAGGATCGGCGCGGGGAGCGTGTTGGCGGGCACGGGCTTGTCGAAGGTTTTCTCGCCCAGCGGAGGCAGGCGCACGCCGCCGCGGTTGCTGGTGAGCTCGACCGCGTCCTTGACCTTGTCGAGCTTCACGCTGGGCGCGGGCGGGTCCGCGCCCTCGTTGACGATGCGGAAGGTCCGCGTCGCGTTGGGCGGAAGATCAGTGACGAAGGTGAGCGTGGAGGAGCCGCCGTCGGGCCCGGGGGTGACTTGGCAGGGAACGATCGGGCCGCCCTCGGCCGCGAGGCGCTTGAGGAATTTCATGCGCGGGTAGGGCAGGTCGACGGTGTAGTTCACCGCGTCGGGGCAGAAGCCGCGGGCGGTGAAGTCGCGGATGGTCATCGCGGTCTCGTCGGCGGAGGCGGGGCGGACGGAGGCGAGCAGCGTCAGGAGGCAAGCGAACGCGAGGATGCGTGTCATGAAGTTCATTGGGAAGCCTTTGCAGCAGGGGACTGAGGCAGATTCGCCATGATGGCGGGCGCGGGACGGGATGACAACCGCGCCGCGCGCGAGGCGGCTGGGTTAGCCGGACGCGCAAGCGACGGCTTTGGGCGTCCAGCGTGACGTTGCGTGTTCGGTTGGCTGGACGGTTCAAGCCGTCGCTTGCGCGTCCGGCTAACCCAGAGTCCATCTGCCGAAATCACTATCATCGCGGTGAATTCGTCGGGACTTCCGCGTCACGGCGAACAAGTCGGCATCGCCCCCCACGAAGGCAATCCCATGAACGGCCAACAACTGATGATGACCGGCCCGAACCGCGTCGAGCTCCGCGAGGTCGAGATGGACGACGCGCTGGCCCACGGCGAGACGCTCCTGAAGATCACCCACTCGCTGATCAGCCCGGGGACGGAACTTTCGGTCATGGCCGGCGTGAAGGAGGGGCAGGCGCGCGGGACCGGATACACCGCGGTGGGCTCGATCATCGCCGACGGAGGCGGGATCGACCCGGCGATCAAGGGCCGGCCGGTTTTCCTCTTCCCCGCCTACACCGACCAGCGGAACTGCCACGCGTCGCACAAGAAGTGCGAGCGCGACGGCATCTACTTGCCGCTGCCCGACGGGCTCGATCCCGCCAAGGCCTGCTTCGCCCGGATGATCAACGTGGTGCTGACGCCCTTCGCGCATCTCGACAGCCGCGTGCAGGGCTGGGCCTTGGTCACGGGGCTGGGGCTCGTAGGGAACCTCGCGGCCCAGGTCGCGCGGATCAAGGGGTTCGCCGTGATCGGCGTCGACCAGGACGCAGCTCGACGCAAGCGGGCCACGGACGTCGGCGTGCATCATGTCATCGACTCCCATGTTGGCGACACGGTCGAACAGGTCAAGGCGCTGACCGGCGGACGCGGGGCGATGCTCTCGATCAACGCCACCGGCTACGCTGCCACGTTCATGGCGTCGATCGCCGCGACCGCCGACGGCGGCGAATTCAGCTCGCTCGGCGGTGCCCGCGGGGAAACGCTTGTCGACCTCGTGGAGCTTTTCCGGCACGTCCAGAACCGCCACGTGACGATCCGCGGCGGGTGGGAGATGCTGCTGCCGCGGCAGCCTTCGCCGGCGAACCGGACGCCCTCGACCGCGGAGAACCTCGCCTTGGCGCTGCGCTGGCTGCGAGACGACACGATCGACTTGAAGCCGCTCTGGACGCACACGGTCAAGGCGAAGGACGCGCCGGAGGCATACGCGGCGCTGCGGCAGGCCGACCCGGCCTATCTGGGCGTGGTGGTGGATTGGACGTGAGGGCCGGGGCCACGCGGGGCGATGCCGAGGGACGTCCGCATCAAAAAACCCAGGCACTGCGGTGCCTGGGCTTTGGATTTCATCGCGTCGCGACGTCAAGGCGGGAAACGGAGAGGGTGGGATTCGAACCCACGGTAAGCCGAAGCCTACACTAGTTTTCGAGACTAGCTCCTTCAGCCGCTCGGACACCTCTCCAAGGTGGTCGAACATTCTTGCATGGCAGCGCGCGAGCGTCAAACGGACGACGCGTGATCCTTTTCATCGCTCGTAAAACCCAAGCCCACGGATCGCGACGGTGCGCCGTCGCGTTCCGTGGGGTCTCTCGGATGTCGTAGAGGGCGGGGAAAATCCCTTCTTCAAACGGTGTGGGCAGGGTGACCTCGAAGCCCAACCCCCCCGAACCCGACGGCGTACCGTCGGGATCAGTGGGCTTGAAGTCGAGCGCTTCGGCGCGGCGCCGGGCAAAAAAGCGCCGCCCCCGTAAGACCCGCACAGGCGTCCGGCGGATGTCGGACACCGAGGCGCAAGTCCTTGTTTTATTTTCGGGCTTTGCGGTTCGTCCGGATCTGGCCGGACGCTGGTATCTATGTTTGGCGCGGGAAATCGGCCTGCGAAAGGGGTGAAAAAATGTGCCGCTCCCCCCTGTGATTTGGAGTCCTTATCTGCGCGTAAATGTGACGCTCCGTGGCCGCCGCGTCGGGGTATTGATGTCGTTGGTGTGTCTTAATCTCGCGTGTCTGGCACACGTGTTTTGAGGCGGGATTGGGTGATTTGGCTTAAGTGGCGGCGGGTCAATTCGTTGTGTGGTTTTGGGGTTTTGAGCCCATTCCAGCCACGCGGGGGCACGACAGGATTTGCCCGTGACGGGTCATCAAAATGCTCCGCTCCCGTTCCGCTCTCCGTCGCCTTCCGTGCGGCCAGGGGACGCGGGGCTTGTTCTGGCGATTTGCGAAGGGGTGGGCGGTCCAACCCGTTTTGGAAATGGGTGGCAAAAATTTTTTCGAATTCGGGCGGGAAATTTCGGCGTGGTGCTCGCGGCTCTGGGGTTTGGAGTTCCGCCTTTAGGCGGGCATTTGTTTTTTGAGGTGCCGCGTCGACGGGGCGGTTTCTGTTTTCTGAAGAGCCGCGTAACCGCGGAACTACGAGCCTCGGAGCCGCGCGGCCGAGGCGCTGCGGGATGCAAGGACGGCGTCGTGTTAGCCGGACGCGCAAGCGACGGCGTTGGGCGCAGAGTGGGCTGGGCGTCTTCAGGACGCGGGGCGGTTCAAGCCGTCGCTTGCGCGTCCGGCTAACCCAGAGTCGCGAGGTCGGGCGGTTGCAGTTTTCCGAAGAGTCGCGTCAGCCCTTCGTCGCCTCACGCCTTCGCCGCGGCCTTGCGCTTCGCGCCGCTCTTCTTCCCGGCCTTCGCGCGGTTCACCAGCGTCTTGCCCGCCTTCACGCAGCTCTCGGTGAGCACGGCCAGCGCCTTCTTGCTGAAGGGCGTCTGCCAGACCTGATAAATGTTCTGGCTGTAGAGCTCCGGCGGGCTCAGGTAGCCCAGCTCCGGGCCCGAGACGTTCATCACCACCACGGCGTAGTCGGGGAAGGTCGCGCGCAGCTCCTTCTGGAAGACCGAGTAGGCCTCGTTGGGGTGGGCGATGATCAGCGTCTGCCCGATCCGCCAGACCCAGGCGGGCATCGCGTGCTGGGTGGACGAGTCGAGGGCCTTGACGATCTGCAGTTTGCGGAACATGCGCTCGCGCAGGGTGCGGTCGGTGCAGGCGTCGATGTCGCGCTGGAGCTGCTCGGGCGTGGGCATCTCGCGGAGCGGCAGCGGGACGTCGACGCAGATGGTCTCGACGCCCGAGGGCGGCTCGAAGGGCTCGGGCAGCCAGACCGCGAGGGGCGCGCCGGACTCGGTCACGCCCTGGTAGGTCAGCCGCTGACGGGGCGGGAGCATCGACTCAAGGGCGGAGAGGGCGGCGAAGCCGAGCTGCCGGCCGTGCTTGTCGGCGACGGCGTGGTCGCCGACGTACTGGTGGGCGGGGGCGAGCTCGCCCGAGGCGCCTTGGAGGAAGAGGCTGGGGGCGCCGCCTGTGTGGGCCTCGACGACCTCGCGCATGGAGCCGATGAAGTCGGGCGAGATGAGCTTATTGAGCCAGGCGAGGGTGGTGGGGTGGCAGGCGTAGTTGACGATGGTGGCGATGGTCTTGTTGTCGAGGTCGCGGGTGAGCCGGCCGACGAGCAGGGTGTCGTCGGCGACGATGTTGGGGTTGTACCCGCAGACGACGCGCTTCTTGCTCTTGTCGGGGTCGGGCAGGTCGCGGTTGGCGGCGAGGCTGCATTTCCCGGTGGCCCAGGTGAGCGTGGCGGGGGCGGCGAGCTCGAGGGCCTCGCGGGTCGACTCGAGGATCGCCTGCCCGATGTGGGCGAGGAAGGGGGCGATCATGTGCCCGCCGGGGTTGTGTGCCCGGCTGGTGGCCGACCAGGGTGAGCCGTGGGTGTGGGTGCAGTTGACGATGACGCGCGAGCGGTCGAGCTTGAGCGTCTTGAAGAGCGGGCCCATGACGCTGGCGGAGTCGTCTGCGCCGCCCAGGTCGCCGAGCAGGGCCATGTCGATGGAGATGAGGACGAAGAGGTCGGACTTGCGGTCCTGCTTGAAGACCATGGAGGTGACGGAGAGGGGCTTGTGGGTGCCTTCGGAGACGTCGTGCTTGGCGGCGCCCCACATGCGGGAGTAGATGCCCACGGGCGGGGTGATGTCGCGGCGGGCGACGCCGGCGATGAGGCTGGCGGAGGCGGGGGTCTCGTGGAGCAGGGCGGGGGTTTGCTTGGCCATGGGGTTCCTTGCGAAGCCGGTGTGGGCGAAGGCGTGGATGCGGGCGCGGTGAGCAGAATACCGTGGAACGAATCGGAGGGGTGGTGAAGGCGCGGGGCGAGGTGATGAGGGTTGGGGTTGATGTGGTGCGATGCGGACGCCGGCCACAAACCCGGAACATCCGTCGGCGTCGTCCTGAGCCCCAACGGGGCGAAAGTTGATAGCCCGGGGCAACGCCCCGGGAAAACGGCGTCCTGATCGGAGAGAGCCCTGTAAGGGCGAAACCGGGTTTCCCCGCGGCGAGGTTGCGCCCTTACAGGGCTTGAATTCCCCTTGACGGACCCAACCCGGGGCGTTGCCCCGGGCTATCAACTTGCGCCCTTGCAGGGCTCAATGCCGAATCGAAGACATTCGACATCGTCGCCGCAACGAAACATCGCAACAGAGCAGCCCCGGTTCATCAGCGCAGCCTCAATCCGCCTTGTTCGTCTCCGAATAATCCTTGAGGTTGCTGAAGTCCTTCCCGTCGCCGAAGCCGATCCAGACGCTGCGGAAGAGCGAGCGGCGCTTGGGGGGCATGGCCTCGATCACCTTCGTGGGCGGCGTTCCCCGGCCCCAGCGGCTGCCCATCGTGTTGTAGCAGGTGAAGGTCGCGAGGCGCTCGACTTCGCTCTCCCAGAGCGTGCCGGTGTGGCAGAGCGATTCGGTGAAGATCAGCAGCGACCCGGGCGGGCAGGTGTATTTCTCCCACAGGGCGCTGTCGCGCCCGCTGAGCGACTCGGGGCGCGGGAAGGCGGTCTTGTGGCTGCCCGAGAGGAGCATGGTGCCCCCGCCCGCGGGGACGCCGTTGATCTCCCAGACGACGCGGGTGAGGCCCGAGAAGATCTTCCCGGGCATGATCTGGTAGTGGTGCGAGTTGCCTGCGAAGTTGACCAGCCCGCCTCCGCCGTGGGGGTTGAAGGTGTCGCTCCCGGGCTTGCGGTGGAAGAGGGCGGAGTGGTCGATGCGGAAGCCGTAGAGCTCCTCGGAGGCGACGGTCTGGTGGGAGAGGATTTCGTTGAGCACCGAGACGATGACGGGATGGTCGAGGAGGACCTGGGCGGCCCCGCCGAAGACGTCGCGCTGCTCCTCGGGGAGCGAGGCCTTGTCGGCCATGAAGCGCAGGAGGTGCTCGCGGATGGGGGCGAGCTGGGCGTCGTTGAGCAGGCCGGGGAAGAGCAGCCAGCCCTTGAGGTCGAAGAGGTACTTCTGCTCGTCGGTCATGGGCGGGACGGGTTGGCCGTCGGCGTTGGTGGTGGGGCGGAGAGGGGGCATGGGGTGGGGCCTGGTAAAGGGGAACGAATGCGGACGTGTCGACGTCGAGGGTTTTTGAAAAAGCCCAGGCACGCGGTGCCTGGGCTTTGGTGCGGATTGTGCGCGCGTCGCGGAGGCTCGGTCACCAATCCGTGACGGAGCCGTCGGCGCAGAACGAGCGCTGCAGGAGCTCCTGCTGGAACGGGTGCTTCTTGACCTCGGCCTCGTTGATCTCGATGCCCAGGCCCGGGAGCGTGCCGGGGCGGACGATGCGCCCCTTCTTCTCGACGGTGAAGCTCTCGGTCACCACGTCCTTGCGCCAGGGGACGTCGAGGTGGACGGACTCGCAGATGATGTAGCTGGGCGAGGCGAAGCCGAGCTGGATCGAGGCCGCGGTGCTGACCGGTCCCTGCGGGTTGTGCGGGGCGAGGCTGACGCGGTAGGTGTCGCAGAGGGCGGCGATGCGGCGGGACTCGGTGAGGCCGCCGGTGTGGGTGATGTCGGTCTGGATGACGCTGCAGGCCCGCTTCTCGAGGAACTCGCGCACCTGCCAGATGGTGATCAGCCGCTCGCCGGTGGCGATGGGCGTGGTGACGGCCCGCTGGATGTCGGCCATCGCGTCAACGGCCTCGGGCCAGCAGGGCTCCTCGAACCAGTAGAGCCCGTACGGCTCAAGGGCCTTGGCGAACATCAGGCCCATGCGGGGCGAGGGGCGGGCGTGGCAGTCGACCATCACGTCGATGTTGTCGCCCACGGCCTCGCGCATCGCGGCGACGCACTTCTCGGCGTAGCGGATCGGCTTCAAGCCTTCGAGCGGCATCGTCTCGGGGACGGCCATCGACTTGAAGGCGGTGAACCCCTCGGCGACGACCTCGCGGGCGAGGTCGGCGAAGCGCTTGGCGTCGGAGGGGTCGGTGTCATAGAAGTCCTCCATCTTCCCGCCGCCCAGGTGGCAGTAGGTGCGGACGTAGTCGCGCACGGGGCCGCCCCAGAGCTTGAAGCAGGGGACGTTGTGGATCTTGCCCACGATGTCCCAGAGGGCGAGGTCGATGCCGCTGATGGCGGTGCCGCGAACGGCGCCGTTGCCGTGCCAGAAGTGCTGGCGGTACATCATCTGCCAGAGGTGCTCGACGCGGGTGGGGTCTTCGCCGATGAGGAGCTGGGAGATGTCCTCGATGGCGCCGACGACCGAGCGGGTGTGCCACTCGAGGGTGGCCTCGCCCCAGCCCCAGAGGCCGGGCTGGTCGGTGAGGACCTTGACGAAGATCCAGTTGCGCATGCGGGCGTTGCAGATGTGGGTCTCGATGGCGGTGATCTTCATGGAGGCGTCCGAAGGATTCTGGGTGAGTGAAGAGGGCGACGCACGGGCGGCGAACCGGGACTACGGACCCCGGAAGGGCAATAGTGTGCGGGGAAGCGAGTCGGGTGGCAAACGCGGGGCGGGGGGCGGGTTGCGCGTCCGCCTACCGGCTGCGGAAACTCACGCCTGCTCTTCCGTCTCCTCCGGCTCCGTCGTCTTCCGCGAGGTTAGCCTCATGAAGATCAGGCCGATCTCGAAGAGGGAGTACATCACCAGCGGGATGAGGATGTTGCTGAAGAGGTCCTGGCTGGGCGTGACGAAGAGGCCGAGCACGAAGAGGCCGAAGAGGACGTAGAGCCGGTATTTCCCGAGCTGCTGCGCGGTGACCAGGCCCAGGCCGCCGGCGAGGCCCAGGACGACGGGGATCTGGAAGGCCAGGGCCATGATCACCGCGAGGGTGAGCACCAGGCTGAGGTATTCGTCGATGCCGATGAGCGGGGTCATGAGCGAGTTGGCGCTCATCGTCATCGTGCGCACCTGGCCGGCGAGGCAGACCTTGAGTTGGCCGTCGCTGGTGTTGAGCCAGGTCTGGCCTTCGAGCGGCGCGACGGGGTCGGCGGGGAGGGGTTGGACGAAGGTCGTGCCCAGGTCGGGCTGGGTCATGGAAGGCGCGGTGGTGGTGGGGCGCTTGACGCGGTAGCTGAAGGAGGAGGAGGCGTCGTTCACCTTCATCAGGGCGCGGACCATGCGGTCGAGGACGGGGTTGTCGGTCGACTTGGGCGTGGGGAAGGTGACGGAGAACTGGATGAGGAAGGCGACGGTGCCGGGGATCAGGACGTAGTAGGTGAAGGCGATGGAGAGGGCGGTGAGCAGCGCGCAGGTCGGGCCCATGAGGACGATGAGCCGGCGCTCGGCGGAGTAGAGGCCTGCTTCGACGAACCGCCAGAGCTGGTAGATCATCCACGGGCCCGAGAGGATCAGGGCGGTGACCATGGCGACCTTCATGTAGGCCATGAAGCTGCCGACGACGGAGAAGTTGTAGACGCCCTCGGCGAGCCCCGCCTGGCGCTGGACGGAGAGGAGCGGCTGGCAGAGCCAGAAGGTGATGTCGCGCCCGTAGTAGAGGGTGGCGCAGCAGACGACGGCGAAGCCGACGAGGCCGAAGATCAACCGCCGGCGGAGCTCCTCGAGGTGCTCGCCGAAGGTCATCTGGACGGAGTCGGGATCGGTCGGTCTGCGGGCCATGCGGCGATTGTAGGGGTTTGCGGGCGGGGAGTCTGAGGGGAATCCGATCAGAGCCGGACACTGTGTGTCCGTCGATCAGGCGCAAGGCGGTACTCCGCCGCGCGCGACGTGCCAGACTCCATGGGCATCCTTGTTTTCATCGATCCTTCAACGACGCTGGCACGTCGTGCGAGCGGAGTACCGCTATCGCCCGAGGAACGGACACAC